>JALEII010000075.1 GCA_022770345.1 Clostridiales bacterium
AAGCTTTTGACATAAACGATGGCTTCAAAGCCATCCAAACGAGTTGGTAATGATTGCGATGAGGGTCCACCTGTTCCCATCCCGAACACAGAAGTTAAGCTCATCTGCGCCGACAATACTTGCAGGGTGACTTGCCGGGAAGATAGGTATTGCCAACATTGAAGCCTCCGAATGAAAATTCGGAGGCTTTTTCTATGTCTGGGACAGGATTATGGTCGGAAAAATGCCAGGTTAAAGTTGCCCTTATTTTGGGAAAAATGGCTTGGCGGGACGGGTGAGACGGTAAAATCGCATAATGAGTCACTGTAGAGGCGGCATGCCCCACACCCGTCAGCCCTTGCAGGCTGACAGGTTCTCCCCAGGGAAAAGGCTTTTTTCTGAATTGGCGGAAGATTCTCGGGAAGTCGATAGACAACACCCCCTCAGTCACAACTGACGGTTTGACAGCTCCCCCTACACAGGGGAGCCAGCGCCTCGCCATTCCTGCGCATGGGATTCCAGAGGGCTCAGGTGTTACGTCAATACAAGCTCTAACCGTCTGCTTTCCCGATTTCATCCATAAATTGTTTCCTGTACATTCAAAGTTCCTTCACTTTTCGCTGGAGCTGATGTGCTATGATATAGGCACAAGATCCGAAGAGGCAGGGGAACCGATGCCGGGGAAGTATCTCCGGATAAGCCGACGGCGCATCCCCGTGACAGGCCTCCGAGCGATGTTTTCATAGATGCGTTCTCCTTTTCTTCTTTCAGGCGGCAGGGCTTCCCCTGCCGCCCCTTTTCTACGAAAAAACTTCCTAACATTATTGTTCGTGTAGGCCGGTTTTCCATTTTTATCCCCGAATCATCCGCCGAAGTCAATGAAAGAATGCTCGTTATCCATCTCCAACATTCCGATCAGGACGCTGCCCTTCGTTCTGCCAGAAATTTGCATACTTCGCAGGGGCTATGCAGCGGAGGAGTTCATCCGGATTTGGAATTCCGGGTTCGCGTAATCTTTTTTGTCGCCAGACCCCTCTGCGATGGTCAACCCCACGGCTTTGGACATGATTTTCATGACCAGCGAGTAATTCTTTATTTTCAGCATGCCGTTGTCATTTGCGTAGGATCCTTTGTTCAGCATCGGTGGGGCATAACGCTGGCCCTGCATGGCCTCCAACTGGGGGCGGTACGATTTCCGGTGCAGGATTCATAGAAGCTACTGTTCGCCAGTCCGGGACCGTTTCGCCAGCTATTTCACTGTATTTCATATAGTAAAACCCCCAATACTGGAAGCCCGGTATTGGGGGCATACATCAGATCGGAGAATCCAACCTGGGGCGTGCTTCTAAATTTACTTTACATAGGCTTCCACGCCGCCCTGGGGACGGATGGACAACACATGGCAGGCATCTTCTCCCAGCACAGCGTCGATGCCGGCCCGGAAAGAATCCAACAGGTCGAAGGGAACGAAGGCCTGAACTGTTCCGGCGAAGCCGCCGCCGTGGACCCTGTAGGCCCCTCGGCCTTGCAGGTACTTTTCGCACAGGGCCAGGGTCACGGCCACGTCCTGATGCTCCACATGCCCGGCAGGGGTCACATTTTGCAGATACATATAAGAGGAATGGCCGCTTTCCGTCACCAGGGACAGGAACTTGCTGAAATCCCCCTGACGGAGGGCTTCCACCTGCTTGGGGACCCGGGCGTTGTCTGCATAGAAATGGATGGCTCGCAGCACGGCCCGGTCGCCGCACTCCTGCCGTAAGGCCGGGATAGCGGCATAGAAATCTGCTTCGTCGATCTCACGCAGGACGCTTTTCCCAAAATGGGTGCAGATTTTCTTCAATTCTCCGGGAATGGCGGCGTACTCGTCGGTCAGGTCCGCATGGCTGGCACGGGTGTCGATGATGCACAGGGCGTGACCGCAGGCGGCGAAATCAAAATCCACCGGCTGGATCACGGGGTAATCGCTCTGAGCAAAGTCAATCGTCACCATGCCGCCTACGGCGGAGGCGGTCTGGTCCATGAGACCGCAGGGCTTGCCAAAGAACACGTTCTCGGCGTACTGGCCGATCATGGCAATTTCCGGTTGGGACACCCGGCCGTCAAAGAACAAGTGGTTCAAAATGGTGCCAATGAGGACCTCATAGGCGGCGGAGGAGCTGAGGCCGGAGCCGGGCAGCACCGTGGATTCCATGTAGGCGTCAAAGCCACGGACCGGGCAACCCAGCTCCACGAAGCGGGCGGCCACGCCCCGAATCAGGGCGGGGGTGGTGTTCACCTCGGCGGCCACAGGGGTCAGGGCATCCAGAGACACGGTGGACATGGGGTAGCCTTTGGAGAGAATGCGGATGACGCCGGAATCCGTCACACGGACGGCGGCGATCATGTCCAGATTTACGGCAGCGGCCAGGACCCGGCCATGCTGATGGTCGGTGTGGTTACCGCCGATCTCCGTGCGGCCGGGGGCGGAGAAGTAACGCTCCGGGGCGGTGCCAAAAGTGGCGGCGAAGCCGGCATCCAGAGCCGAGCGCTGGGAACTGGTCAGATAAAGAGCAGGTGCGGACATAAATGTACCTCCTGAATTTTTTCTTCCATTATACAATAGGAATCCAAAAAAGAAAAGCCCCTGAACGGGAACTTTCGTACATTTTCAGGGGAATTACAGAAATTTTGGGATAGGACACGGCAGAATTGCCCGGCGAGGCGAAAAAGCATTCTCCTGAGACGTAGGAGTGTCGGTTCTTCTGAGGATAGCCTTCCCCTGGGGGTTGTGCCCCGCACAGCGAATAGAAATATTCATGACTGCCGGTGGCAGTCATACCACTACTAACAAGGTGGCAGCCCTTTAGGACTAACGGATGTGATGTATGGTCGGATTCCGTTGGGGAGGAAGAATCGTTTACGGCAAATCGACAGTTTGCAATCGCTTAACCTGCCTGCCGAATATACGTTTCCACCCTCTGAACAGGCGGAAAGCCTCTCTAGTGTTATTCATACCTTAAAACTAAATTCATTAGAAGATTTATACAAAATCGAAATGATGATTTTGTATAAATTGACATTGAAAAATTTCTTGACAAATTGAAAAAAGAAGCTTAAAATATTGTTACAAGATAACAGTGCTGTTAATAAATCATATAAGGAGGCTGATTCGTAAATTATTTTTGAGTTGATAATAGATGACCATATAAAGAAGCTTAAAATATTGTTACAAGAAAACAGTTATGGGGACGTGGGACTGTACTATGCGTAAAAGAAGATTTGTACTTCTACTTGCTCTGTCCTTGCTTTTAATTTCATTCTGTGCGTGCTCGCAAAAGGATGATGTACCGGAGGAAGCAAAGAAGGTCTATGAATCCTTTGTGGAGGCCTGCAAAACAGATAGTAAAAAAGCAGCAATGTATGTCAATTTTACGAGTGAAGAAATGCGGATAGCGACAGAAGAAGCTGCGCCCAATGTTGCGGCTTACAAAATCAAGGAATGGATAAAACTTGATGATGACCTAATAGTGGTCAAATGTTGGATGAAAAGCACAGAAGGTAAAGAATCGGAGCGGTATGCCTTTGTCGTGCGGGTAGACGGAAAGTATTTGGTTGCCAGAAATACTACGGAAGTACCGGTAAATCTGAAGGAAAAACATGATTTAGCACCATATACTTCCTAATTGATTGAGAGATGCCACATTATTTGTAATGCGGCATCTCTTTTTTGCTGTTGAAACGGGGAATATTCTATGCTAAAATACCCGAAAAAGGAGGCATTTCTATGAAAATTCTCATTACCGGCTTTCAACCCTTCGGTGGACAGAGGGTGAATCCTGCCTGGGAGGCGGTGAGAAAACTGCCGGATGTGCTGGGGGATAAAGTGTTATGGAAATTGGAAATTCCTGTGACCTTCGGCGGGGCCTTTGACGCCGTGGAGGCCAAAGCGGAGGAAGTTGACCCGGATGTGATCCTCTGTGTGGGTCAGGCCGGGGGCCGGGACGCCGTGACTCCGGAGCGCATTGCCGTGAATTTGCAGGACGCATCCATTCCGGACAATGCCGGGAATCAGCCGGTGGATCTGCCCGTTATTGCCGATGGGGCCAACGCCTATTTCACCTCCCTGCCGGTGAAGGCCATGGCAGCGGCGGTACGGGCACAGGGCCTTCCATGCCGTCTGTCCTGCACCGCCGGGACCTACGTGTGCAACGACGTTTTCTACCGGCTGCTCCACCGCTATCGGGATACGGGAAAACGGGTGGGCTTTGTTCACGTGCCGTTCCTGCCGGAGCAGGGCAGCCCCAATTTGCCTCTGAATTCCATCGTCCGGGCCTTGCAGGCCATGCTGGAGGCAATTTGAGGAAATAGACTGGATGAAGAGGTAAGGCGTAACGATTTCAGAGGAAAGCCTTCTCCCGAGGGCGAAGGCTATTTTCCGCATCGCCGGAGGTGCGGCTTATGAGCCGAGTTATTGCACAAATAGGGAACGCCCCCACCGGTCGGATGGACCGGCGGGGGTGTTCTCTGCAAATTGAGGGCATCCAGCCCTAGAAATCATTTTACGGATTTGCGGCGGGGCGTTTGCGGGTCAGGTATTCGTCCAGCTTTTCCTTCATATTGTCGGGCATTTCCCGCTTCACCGGGCAGTCTACGGCGTTGGCCATGCGGCTGGCGAAGGCAGTGATGAAGTCGATGTCCTCCACCATCTGCTGTCCCTGCATCAGGGCCATGGTGTCGTAGCTGTTATGGATGGTGGCGGTATTGCTGGGGGCAATGCGAGCGAAGGACACCGCCGGGACCCCCTTATCCGCAAAGGGCGTGGAGTCGCTGGAATAGACTCCCTGGCTGGCGCTGATGCCGAAGCCCAGCTCCCGGGCCATGTAGCGGATGTAGTCGGTAAGGGCATCTTCGCTGGTGCAGCAGGCAATGAATTTGCCCATGATACAGCCGATCATGTCCAGATTGATGTTCAGCACCACGTGGGAAAGTTCCCCTTCATGGGCGGCGCAGTAGGCCTTGGAGCCAAGCAGACCCCGCTCCTCGCTGCCGCACCAGACGAAGCGCAGGCTGTGGCGGTGGGAATTTTTGGAGAAATACTCCGCCATGGCCAGAAGACCGATGCTGCCGGACATATTGTCGTATGCACCCTGAGAAAGGGACGTAGAGTCATAGTGGGCGGTGAACACGATGGTTTCGGGAATTTCGCCTGGCAGGTCCAGAATGACGTTCCGGGATTCGCCCTCGTATTCCTTCTGCTTCAGGACGATTTTCGCCGTGACGGGCCGGGAATTCACAATGGCGATGGCGTCCTTGGCGTTGATGTTCACGCCGGGGATCTGATTCCCGTTGGCTACGCTGGCTCGCAGCTCCCGCTGGTCCATGTCGTGGTCTGCATAGTTGGCGTTGCCGTCGTAGGTGAGGAAGCCCACGGCTCCGTTGGAGAGCAGGTCCTGATAGACCCAGTGACCCAGGTAGCCGTCGATGAGGACGATCTTGCCCTTGCAGCGGCCCAGGGCACAGGCATCTTTGGTGTCCCGCAGGTAGTAGAAGGGGGCCTCCACCGTGCTGCTTCCGGCGTTTTTGTAGCCCTTGCAGGGGTATTCCTTGCCATCCAGGGTCAGGGTGGCCTCCTCCAGGTCTGCCATCTGCACGGCAAAAGGCTCGATGACCGCCTTGCCGAAGGGGGCACAGCGGGACAAGAGATATTCGGCGCAGCGCAGCTCCTCCGGGCTGCCGCCGGTGCGGATGTAGGCCGTATCCTTGAAAATTTCCATGATCTGCTCGCCAGTCATATTTTGAATGACCTCCTTATAAAAACATCTGTTTCTATGCTATCATATTTCGACAAAGAATGCAAGGAGAAGATTCTCTTTGACATCCGGGAAAAATGTGGTATGATAGAGGAAAATTTGCCGAGGAGGGTTTTTGTGGAGAAGATTATGGCGGTTCTGGAAACGGTCAACGGCTGGGTCAATGATTTTGTCTGGGGCGTGCCGGTGCTGCTGCTTATTCTGGGCACGGGCATTTTCTACACCATCCGGCTGGGATTCCTGCAATTCTGTCATCCGGGGCTCCTGTTCAAGGAGACCATCGTCAAGGCATTCAAGAAAACCAACAGCCCGGAACGTAAACCCGGCGAGGTCACCAGCTTTCAGGCGGCCATGACCTCGGTGGGAGCCATTGTGGGCTCCGGCAACATTGCGGGCGTGTCCACGGCACTGGTGCTGGGCGGTCCGGGTGCGCTGGTCTGGATGATTTTCGCTGCGCTTGTGGGTATGGCCACGAAATTTGCGGAAATCGCCCTGGGGATCCGCTACCGGGAAATCTATAAGGACGGCACCGTAGGCGGCGGCGCCATGTGCTATCTGGCCAAG
Source organism: Clostridiales bacterium (assembly GCA_022770345.1). Taxonomy (GTDB): domain Bacteria; phylum Bacillota; class Clostridia; order Oscillospirales; family Oscillospiraceae; genus Faecousia. The sequence continues at coordinate 6,336 of JALEII010000075.1, forward strand.
GGCCTGAAGCAGCACTGGCTGGGCATCCTCTTTGCGGCGCTGGTCATTCCCTATGCCTTCGTGATCAGCGCCGTGGTAGACACCAATACCATCGCCCTGACCCTGAACGACCGCTATTCGCTGCCCCTCTGGGTTACGGGGCTGGTGCTGGCGATTCTTGCGGCAGCGGTTATTTTTGGCGGCGTGAAGCGTATCGGCCGGGCCAGCGAAATTATCGCTCCGTTTATGGGCGGCATGTACATTCTGACGGGGCTTGCCGTTGTTTTCCTGCACCTGCCCCAGGTCCCGGCGGCCCTGTGGACCATTTTGAAGGGCGCTTTTGAGCCCCAGGCCGTTACCGGCGGTGCCGTGGGTTCTATTTTCGTGTGTATGCGCTACGGCATCGCCCGGGGCATCTATTCCAATGAGGCGGGCCTGGGCACGGCGGCCATGGTCCACTGCGGGGCCCAGGTGGACCACCCGGTGGAGCAGGCGGTCTGGGGCCCTGTGGAGGTATTCCTGGACACGGTACTGGTCTGCACGGTAACGGCGCTGACGGTGGTCCTGTCGGGTCTGCTGAACACCACCGACCTGGATGGAGCCGTGCTGACCATGCGGGCCTTTGAGGCCATGCTTCCGGGAAGCATCGGCGGCATCGTGTGTACCGCCTCTGTGGTGCTGTTCGGATTCAGCTGCCTTATCAGCTTCTACACCTACGCCGAGCGGGCAGCAGTGTATATTTTTGGTGAAAAGAGCCGTATCGTGGTGAAGCTCCTGTGGGTGGCCATGATCGTGGTAGGCTCCCAGACCACCCTGGGTTTTGCCTGGGACCTGGCGGACACCATCAACGGCCTGATGATCATTCCCAATCTGGTGGGACTGATTTTGCTCAGCGGGGAAGTGGTGAAGCTGAAAAACGAGTATTTCGGCCGGCGTCTCTCGGTCCATCAATAATATCTTTCCTCCCCGTCGGTCAAAAACCGGCGGGGAGCCTGGTTTTTCGGCTGAAAAGAACCCCTTCTCCCATCCCTGCATAGACTGCTCCGGGAGGAATGGATATGCAGGAAATTTTCTTTACCTTTCGCTCCGTGACCTACGCACAGGAGGGGGAGCGGGTGCTGCGGCAGGCGGGCATCCACGCCTATCTCCGGCGGACACCAGCCAGGATGGCCAAGCGGGGCTGCGGATATACCGTAGTGGTCCGGGCGAGGGACGAAACCAGGGCGAAAGCCCTCTTTGACCGGGAGGCCGTGGCCTATCAGAATCTTTACCGGATGGAGGGGACCCCATGATCTATCTGGATAACGGGGCTACCTCCTTCCCCAAACCGGAGCCGGTCCGCCGGGCCGTGCAGGAAGCCCTGCTGACCTGTGCCAACCCGGGCCGGGGCGGCTACGAAGCCGCTATGCAGGCGGCGGAGACCGTGTTCCTCTGCCGGGAGCGGGCGGCATCACTGTTCGATTGCAGGGCGGAGCAGGTGGTGTTCACCCTGAACGCCACGCATGCCCTGAACATGGCCATCCATACGTTGGTCAAGCCGGGGGACCGGGTGGTCATCTCCGGCTTCGAGCATAACGCCGTGACCCGGCCCCTCCATGGGGTGGGGGCGGATATTCTAATCGCCGGACGGAGGCTTTTTGACCGGGAGGATACCCTTTTCCAATGGGAAAAAGCCCTGAGGACCCGGCCCAAAGCGGCGATTTTCACCCATGTTTCCAATGTTTTTGGGTATATTCTGCCGACAGAGGAACTATCGGCTCTATGCCGTCGGTATCAGATCCCGTTTATTATTGATGCGGCCCAGTCCGCCGGGATGCTGCCCCTTTCCTTGCGGAAGCTGGGGGCGGATTTCATTGCCATGCCCGGACACAAGGGCCTGCTGGGTCCTCAGGGTACGGGCATCCTGCTCTGCGGGCAGGTGCCGGAGCCAATCCTGCGGGGCGGCACAGGCAGCGAGTCGAAATATCAGGAAATGCCGGATTACCTGCCGGACCGGGGAGAAGCCGGGACCGTGAACGTCCCGGGCATTGCAGGCCTGTCCGCCGGATTGGCCCTGGTGGCGGAGACGGGGGTGGAGCGTATCTTCCGCCGGGAGGCGGGAGAGGCGGCCTTTTGTGCCCGTGGGCTTCGGAATCTGGGCTACCGGGTGTTCGCCGGACCCTTCCAGAGCGGTACGGTATCTTTTCTGCCGAAGAGCGACTGCGAGGAGGCTGCATCCCGACTGGCGGAGTTGGGCATTGCTTGTCGGGCGGGGCTGCACTGCGCCCCGCTGGCCCACGAAAGCGCCGGAACTCTGGCCACCGGGACGGTGCGCCTATCCTTCGGCCATACCTGCTCCCGGCAGGAAAGCCGGGAATTCCTGCGGAGGATGGGGGAATTTTCCCAAAGGAAGTTGTAAAAAAACTGTGAATTGCTATTGCCATCCAAAGGGTGATACTGTATAATAGTACAGATAATAGCGTAGTTATGCCCGGGGGTGTTTTTACACGCCGGTTTACAGGAAAAGAGGTCGATGCCCCTATGGAGACCATACAGAATCTGCTCCGGCAGGTGGCGGGAATGCAGTGGTCCGACTATCTGGATATTTTTCTGGTAGCGTTGCTCATCTATCTTCTGCTGCCCATGATCAAGACCACCGGCACCATCCGGGTAGTCCGGGTGGTAGTGGTGCTGCTGCTCATTACGGCCCTGACCGAGGCCCTGAAACTTTATACCACCCACTTTCTGCTGAGTCAGGTCCTGCAGGTCGGCTTGCTGGCGCTCATTGTCCTGTTCCAGCCGGAATTGCGGCGAATGCTGGACCATCTGGGCAGTATGCGTTTCCAGAAGCTGTTCGGGATTCATCGGGACGAGCAGGTGATGATCCCGGTCATTACCCAGACCGTGGCCGCCTGCGAGGCCATGAGCCGGGAAAGAGTCGGCGCCCTCATCGTATTTGAACGGGAAAGCCCCATGGATGAATTCATGCGCACCGGCACGATGCTGGATGCTCAGGTGTCCGAGCAGCTCATCCGGAACATCTTCTTCGTGAAGGCCCCCCTCCACGACGGGGCCATGATCGTCCGGGACGGCCGCATTGCCGCCGCCGGATGCGTGCTGCCCCTGTCCAGCAGCGACCGGCTCAGCGCCGATCTGGGTACCCGCCATCGGGCGGGCGTGGGCATGAGTGAGGTGTCCGATGCGGTGGTGGTCATCGTCTCCGAGGAGACCGGCGCCATTTCCGTGGCGGTGGGTGGAATGCTCAAGCGCCACCTGGCCCCCCAGACCCTGGAGCGGCTGCTGCGCAATGAACTCATCGTGGACGAGGAAAAGGAAAAGGCCAAGACACTGCGCCTGCGGCTCCACAAGAAGGAGAAAGGGGGTGACGGTGATGAAGAATAAATTCGCTGCGGCCCTGTTTTCTTTGACTGTGGCCTTCGGCATCTGGCTTTACGTCATTACCACCGTCAGCCCCGGCTCCGAGGATACGTTTTCCGGCATCCCCGTGACGCTGCAAAATGAGGCGGCCCTTTCCGAGCGGGGCCTGATGGTCACAACCCAGGATGTTCCCACGGTGACACTGCGCCTGTCCGGCAACCGGACGGATCTCATTAAATTGAATTCTTCCAATATTGTTCTCACGGCGGATCTGTCCGGCATTTATGAGCCGGGGGAGCGGAAGCTGACCTACAACATTGCCTTCCCTGGGGACATTGCCAACAACGCCTTCGTGGTGGAGAGTCAGTCCCCCCGGTATGTGACCGTGGACATCGAGCGGAAGATCACGAAGGATGTGGACGTGGCACTGAATTTCCAGGGCGAAATTGCAGACGGCTATCTGGCCGACACCCAGAATCCCAGTATGGACCATCCACAGATTTCCGTCACCGGGCCGGAGTCCGTGGTGAACCGCATCGCTCAGGCGGTGGTAGACGTGGATTTGCAGGGCCGGACGGAATCCCTGAACGAGGCGTTGCCCTTCACGCTCTGCAATACCGCCGGGGAGCCGGTGGATGTGGAGCAGGTTGTTACGGATGTGGCCCAGATCAATCTGTCCATTAAAATTCAGAAGACCAAGGAAATTCCCCTGAAGGTCACGGTGGAACCCGGCGGCGGCGCCACGGAGAAGACCAGCGACATTCAGATTGAGCCTTCCAGCATCCGGGTGGCGGGCAGCGAGACGCTGCTGAACGCTCTGACGGAGATCAATCTGGGGACCATTAAGCTGAACGAGCTGACTCTGAGCAAGACCATCCAGGATTTCAACATCAAATTGCCGGAGGGCGTGACCAACCTGACCGGCGTGACCCAGGCAAGGGTGACCATTCAGTTTCCTAATCTGAAAACGCAAACCTTCAAGGTCACCAACTTCCGTGTGACCAACGTGCCCAGCGGCATGACCGCCGAGGTGGTCACCAAGGAATTGCAGGTGACCATCCGCGGGCCGGTAGCGGCGGTGAACGCCTTGAAGGACTCCAATGTGACTGCCATTCTGGATCTTTCTTCGGCGGCACTGGGGACCTCCACTGTCACGGCGGACATCCGACTGCCGGACAATTCCCCAGCGGGTTCCGTGGGCAACTATACCGTTACCGTGAACCTGACCTTGGCCGCCGACGAGGAGGAGACCTGAGTTTGGAACAGTTGGTTCGGGTCCTGGTCTGCAGCCCGGATGGCACGGCCCGGGTAGTCCATGTGCGGGAAAGCGCCTGCTCCGGAGATTGCCACAAGTGCGCCGGGTGTGGGGCCGCTAAGGAGACCGTAGAGATTACGGCCCAAAATCCCATCGGGGCAAGTCCCGGGGACCTGGTCATTATTCGATCCGCATCCGGACCGGTGCTGGCTGCGGCAGCGGTGCTGTATCTGTTGCCCCTGATGCTGTTCTTCCTGGGCTATGGACTAATGGCCGCCGGAAATTTATCCGGTCCCCTGGGGGGCCTGCTGGGCGCGGCTCTGGGTATTTTCATCGCCTTCGGCTATGACCGGCTGGTGCTGAAGAAAAAGAAAACCGTGTATACCATCATCGGCTACGGTCCGTCCGCAGCCCATTGAGGAAGGGGTAGAAAACCTTGATAAAGAGTATGACAGGCTATGGCCGCAGCGTGGAGACACGGAGCGGCCGGGAATTTACCGTGGAGGTCCGGTCGGTGAACAACCGCTATCTGGACTGCTCCGTGCGGCTGCCCCGGCTGGTGGCCTTCGGGGAGGATGCGGTGAAGCAGGCCGTGAAGAACACCATCTCCCGGGGCAAGGTGGACGTGTACGTCTCCGTCCGCAGCGAGGGTGGGGAGCAGGGTACCGTGACCCTGAATACCGCTCTGGCGGAGGGCTATCTGGCGGCCATGCGGCAGATGGCGGAGACCTTCGGCCTGGAAAATGACGTAAAGGTCTCGGACCTGTCCCGCTTGCCGGAGGTGTTTTCCGTGGATAAGCCTGAGGTGGACGAGGAAGCGCTGCTTTCGGACCTGATGGCCGTGACCAACGAGGCCCTGGCCGGGTATGACGCTATGCGGACCACCGAGGGCGCTGCTCTTGACCATGACCTGCGCAGCCGTGGAGCGCGCATCCTGGAACTGGTGGGCCAGGTGGAGCGGCAAAGCCCTAAGACCGTCTCCGACTACCATGCCCGGCTGGAAGCCAAGCTCCGGGAGGTGCTGGCCAATACGTCCATCGACGAGAGCCGTATTCTCACGGAAGCGGCCATCTTTGCCGACAAGGTGGCGGTGGATGAGGAGACCGTCCGGCTCCGCTCCCACCTGAATCAGATGAACACCATGCTGGACAACGGCGGGGCCGTGGGCCGGAAGCTGGATTTCCTGCTCCAGGAAATGAACCGGGAGGCCAACACCATCGGCTCCAAGTGTACCGATGTGGCGGTGGCCCGCATTGTGGTGGACATCAAGGCGGAGCTGGAAAAGATTCGGGAACAGGTTCAGAACGTGGAGTAAGCCCATGCAGCTGGTGAATATCGGATTTGGAAGTATGCTTTCCGCCCAGCGCATTCTGGCGGCTTTGGAGCCGGAATCGGCCCCCATCAAGCGCATGGTGCAGGAGGCCAGGGATCGGGGAATGCTCATTGACGCTTCTTACGGGCGAAAGACCAAGACGGTGATCCTGATGGACACGGACCACATTGTGTTGTCCGCCCTGACGCCGGAGACCATTGGGGAGCGCTGGCAGAGCGCAGACAGAGAGGAAGAGAAAGAATGAGCAAGGGAAGGTTGTTTGTGATCTCCGGGGCCTCCGGCGTCGGAAAAAGCACGGTGCTCGGTAAGGTCATGGGCGCACGGAATGACTTGTCTTTTTCCGTGTCCGCTACCACCCGGCCCCCACGGCCCGGCGAGGTGGAGGGGAAAAGCTACTACTTCGTGAGCCGGGACCGGTTTGAGGAAATGATCCGCCAGGATGCGTTCCTGGAATACGACGAACACGCCGGAAACTTTTACGGCACCCCCCGGCTGCAGCTGGAGGAAAAGCTGGAAAAGGGTTCCGTTATCTTGGATATTGAGCCGGTGGGAGCCTTCCACGTCCGGGAAAAGGCCCCGGATGCGGTGCTGATCTTTGTGATGCCCCCCACCCGCACGGAATTGGAGCATCGTCTGCGGACCCGGGGGGACACCTCCGAGGAGCAGATCAAAATGCGCCTGGATCGGGCCAACTGGGAAATGGACCAGAGCACCCGGTACGATTACGTTGTTGTGAACGATCAGGTGGACGAATGCGCCCGCCGGATCTTGTCCATTATTGCCGAGAAGGCAGACTAAAGATTTTGGAGGAATTGAAATTATGCTGTACCCCCCTGTTGCTGACCTGCTGAAGCAGGTGCCCAGCCGTTATCTTCTGGTGAATCTGGTGGCCAAGCGGGCCAGAGACATTGCCGCCGAGGCGGAAGAGTACAACGAGGATCTGCCGGAGAAACCCGTGACCCTGGCCATTGAGGAAGTGGCCGACGGCGAGCTGGCCGCGGACCTGAAGGAAGAATACAGAGCGTAAAGGAAAGGAGCGTAGGGCAGCATGGTGGCAAAAATCGCAGTTTCTGCGGCAAATTTCGCCATTGACAAGCCCTATTCCTATGCCATACCGGCGGGGATGGCGCTGCAGCCCGGGATGCGGGTCATCGTGCCCTTCGGACGGGGGAACCGACGCTGCGAGGGCATTGTGTTGGAGCTTTCCGAGGAAGAAGCCCGCGGGCTGAAAACCGTTGAGGAGCGGCTGGACGAGTACAGTGTTCTCAGCGAGACCATGCTGCGGCTGGCTGCGTTCCTGCGGGAACGGTATTTCTGCACGTTTTATGATGCGGCACGGGCCATGCTCCCGGCGGGGCTTTGGTTCCGGAAGAAGGAAACGTTTTCCCTGACCGGGGACGATTCCTGGAAAACCGCCGACATCCGGCAAAAGGATGCTCTTGCCCTCTTACATCTTTTGGAGCAATTCGGTGGCGAGGCTCCGGAGAATACGCTCCGGGAGGCCATCGGCGATGAGGAACGGTTCCGCAAGGCAGTCTCCTACCTGAGCCGCAAAAAGTGGGTGGATGCCCGGCAGGAATTTTTCCGGCGGGCAAGTGACAAGACCGAGAAAATGGCGGAATTGGCGGTCAGCGTCGAATCGGCCATGGAGTATGCTGCGCAGCGGCCCAAAAGTGCGTTCATGCAGAAAAACGTGCTGGAACTGCTCTGTACCGTGGGCCGGGCCCCGGTGAAGGAGATCTTGTACTACACCGGGGCGTCTATGGCCACTGTGAAGCGGCTGTCGGATCTTGGTTATGTAAACCTAACCGAAGAACCGGCCTTACGTCTCCGGGAAATCCTTCCCACCGTGGCGGCCACACCCATCGTCCTCACCGACGAGCAGGCGGCGGCGTTTCAGGGCCTGTCCGCTCAGTTGGACCGGGAAAACCCGGGTACGGCCCTACTGTACGGCGTCACTGGCTCCGGAAAGACATCTATTTACCTGAAACTCATTCAAAAGACCCTGGACGAAGGGAAAAGTGCCATTTTACTGGTGCCGGAAATTGCCCTGACCCCCCAGCTTCTGGGGCTGGTGGCGGCGTATTTCGGCGATACCACCGCCATTCTGCACAGCAGCCTGCCCATGGCGGAGCGCTATGACCAATGGAAGCGCATCCGCTCCGGGGATGCCCGGGTGGTGGTTGGTACCCGTTCGGCAATTTTTGCTCCCTGCCGGAATCTCGGACTGGTGATCCTGGACGAGGAGCAGGAGCACTCCTACAAATCCGAGAACGCTCCCCGTTATGCCGCCAAAGAGGTGGCCATCTGGCGGGGCTATCGGGAAGGGGCGCTGGTGCTTCTTGGCTCGGCAACGCCTACCGTGGAATCCATGTACCGGGCGAAAAACGGCGATTATGCGCTCTATACCTTAAAAAATCGGTTCAACGGCAGGGAACTTCCCAACGTGGACATTGTGGATATGGGAGAAGAACTCCGGGACGGCAACGATACCTCCCTCAGCTACCCTTTGCAGGCGGCGCTGGAGGAGACGTTCCAAGCCGGGAAGCAGGCCATCCTGTTCCTGAACCGCCGGGGCAACAGCCGGGCGTTGGTCTGCGTGGACTGCCGGGAATCCCCGGAATGTCCCCGGTGTAGCGCACGGCTTACCTATCACAGCGCCAACGAGCGGCTCATGTGCCACTACTGCGGCTATTCCCGGCCGGTGCCGAACCTTTGTCCCCATTGCGGTGGTCCTCTGAAACGGGTAGGCGTGGGCATCCAGAAGGTGGAGCAGGAGCTGCATGATCGGTTCCCCAACATTCAGGTGGAGCGGATGGATGCGGACACCGTTACCGCCGTCAACACCCACGAGGCCATTCTGGACCGGTTCCGCACCGAAAAAATTCCCGTGCTGCTGGGGACCCAGATGGTGGCCAAGGGCCTGAATCTCCCCAATGTGACATTGGTGGGTGTGCTGGACGGGGACATGAGCCTCTATGCCGGTTCCTTCCGGGCGGCGGAGACGACCTTTGATCTGCTGACCCAGGTGGTGGGCCGGGCGGGTCGGGGCAAAGCTGAGGGCCGGGCCATTTTGCAGACCTTGGTCCCGGAGCATCCTGTGATCCGGCTGGCGGCCATGCAGGATTACGACGGCTTTTACGACCTGGAAAGCCGCCTGCGGCAGGTGCAGTCCCTGCCCCCATTTGGAGACTGCTGTCAGGTCACTTTTTCCGGGCCGGAGGAGCAGCGGGTGCTGCGGGCGGCGGCGGCCTATCGGGCCGGCCTCTGCGCCATTCTGGCCGGGGAGGATTATCAAGACGAAAAATGCACTGTGCTTGGCCCTGCGCCCTGCCCGGTGCCGAAGATCAATTTCCAGTACCGGTATCGCCTGACCCTGCGCTGCCGCCTGGACCGGAAAATGCGGCTTCTGGTGGCCCATTTACTCCGGCAGGCGTCCCAGGACAAGCAGAACCGGGGCGTCAGCGTCTATGCCGACGCCAACGCACTGGATGAATAGGAGGAAGAAACAATGGCACTTCGGAAAATTTTGAACGTCCGGGAGAGTGCGCTGCACAAGACCTGCAAGTGCGTGACGAATTTTGACGACCGGCTCCATCGGCTCCTGGATGACATGAAGGAGACTTTGGCGGATGCCGGCGGCGTTGGTCTGGCGGCCCCCCAGGTGGGAATTCTCCGCCGGGTGGTTCTGGTGGACAACGGAGAGGAGGTCCTGGAGCTGGTGAACCCGGAGCTGGTGGAGACCTCCGGCGAGCAGGAAGGCCCGGAGGGCTGCTTGAGTCTGCCGGGTAAGTACGGCCTGGTGAAGCGGCCTATGTATGCCAAGGTTCGGGCCCAGGACCGGAACGGCAACTGGTTCGAGACCGATGGCGAGGAGCTGACTGCCCGGTGTTTTTGCCATGAGCTGGACCACCTGGACGGCATCGTGTACACAGAGGTCATGGAACGCTTCCTCACGGACGAGGAGCTGGAAGCCGATTAAAGGGGGAGAAGCCATGCGCGTTGTGTTTATGGGGACTCCGGACATTGCGGCCACCTGCCTGGAAAAGATCCTGGCAGACGGCTTCGATGTGGTGGGGGTTTACACCCAGCCGGACCGGCCCAAGAACCGTGGTATGAAGCTGACCGCCTCCCCGGTGAAAGTATTGGCCCAGGCCCATGATATTCCCGTGTTCCAGCCGGAGAATTTCCGGGAGGATGCCGACGTGGAGAACCTGCGGGCCTTGCAGCCGGACGTGGTGGCGGTGGTGGCCTACGGCCGTATCCTGCCCCAGCGGGTATTAGACATTCCTGCCGGGGGCTGCATCAATATCCATGCCAGTTTGCTGCCGGAATACCGTGGCTCGGCTCCCTATCAGTGGGCGGTGCTGGACGGCAGGCAGGAGACCGGCGTGACGGCCATGTATCTGGTCCGGGAAATGGATGCCGGAGACATGATTGATCAGGTTCGGACCCCCATCGGTCCGGAGGAGACCGCCGGAGAACTGCTGGACCGGCTGGCGCTGCTGGGAGCAGATTTGCTTTCCAAGACTTTGCACGCTATCGAGGCAGGAACTGTGACGGCCACTCCACAGGACCCGTCTAAAGTCACCTATGCGCCTATGTTGGATAAATCCATGAGTCCCATTGATTTTGCAAAACCAGCCGCAAAAATTCACGATCAGGTCCGGGGCCTGCATCCCTGGCCCGTGGCCACTGCCGAGTTGGCGGGACGGCGGTTCAAAATTCACGCCTGCGTGGTGGCAGAGGGCTCCGGCGCACCCGGAACAATTCTGGGCCTGACGAAAACCGGACTGCTGGTGGCCTGCGGCGAGGGTGCCATCGAAATTCGCCGTTTGCAGGCCGACGGCGGAAAACCTATGGCGGCAACGGATTATTTCCGTGGCCATCCTTTGGAGGGATAAAGAAATGTCTGCTAGAAAAACTGCATTGGATGTCCTCATTGCCTGCCGGAAGCAGGGCGCCTGGTCCAACGGCGTTTTGAAGGATTATATCGCCCGGGACAAGCTGGACCGCCGGGACGCAGCCCTGGCCACCCGGCTCAGCTACGGTGTACAGCAGCACCGGGCATTGTTGGACTTTTTTCTGACACAGCTGCTCACCGGCAAGGTGAAGGATCTGCACCCCGTGGTCCGGGATATCCTGCACCTGGGACTGTACCAAATCTACGAACTGGATAAAATTCCGGACAGCGCCGCCGTCAATGAGTCGGTGCTGCTGGCGAAGAAATACTGCCGGTTCCAGCCAAAAATGGCGGGACTGGTCAACGGGGTCCTCCGCAGTGCCGTACGGACCAAGGGAACGTTGAAAATGCCGGATTCTCTGGCCACCCGGTACAGCCACCCCCAGAAGCTCATCGATGCGTTGGAGAAGGATTTGGGCAGCGAGGTGCTGGAGCCCATGCTGGCTGCCAACAACGACATTCCTCTGACCGTGGTCCAGGTAAACACCCTGCGGACCACCGTGGAGGCCTTGACGGAGATGCTGGAGGAGGAACAGGTGAAGGTTCTGCCCCACGCCTGGATGCCGGACTGCCTGGTGCTGTCCAACACCGGAAATCTGGAAGCTCTGGAATCCTTCAAGGAAGGCCTTTTTTATGTGCAGGACGCCGCCTCCAAGCTGGCGGTTCAGTGCGCCCAGATTCCCGTGGGTGAAAAGACCCGGGTGCTGGACTGCTGCGCCGCCCCCGGCGGAAAGACCTTTGCGGCGGGCATCATTATGAAGAACGAAGGCCGCATCCGCTCCGGTGATATCCACCGACACAAGACCGAACTTATTCAACGGGGCGCCGACCGGCTTGGCCTGACCAATGTGCTGGTCCGGGAGCAGGATGCCACGGAAAATCATCCCAGCTGGTTCGAGAAAATGGACGTGGTTCTGGCGGACGTGCCCTGTTCCGGCTACGGCATTATCCGCAAGAAGCCCGATATCCGCTACAAGGACCCGGACGACATGGCACGGCTGCCGGAATTGCAGCTGCGGATTCTGAACAAGCAGGCGGAATACGTGAAGCCCGGCGGCGTACTGATGTACTCCACCTGTACCCTTTTGAAGCGGGAAAATGAGGCGGTTGTAGAGGCATTCCTGCGGAGCCGGAAGGATTTTTACCTGGAAAAGCTGACCCTGCCCTCCGTATTCCCGGAAAATACCACCGGAATGCTGACCCTCATCCCCGGACAGTATGACACCGACGGATTCTTCATCTGCCGGATGCGGAGAAAGGCATGAAGCGGGATCTGCGGGGCATGACCCTGCCGGAAGTGGCGGAGGCTCTGAAAGCGATGGGCCAGCCGGCCTTCCGGGCCAAACAGCTTTATACTTGGCTCCACAAGGGCGCCGGTTATGAGGACATGACCAACATCCCAAAGACCCTGCGGGAGGCGCTGGCGGCGGAATATGACCTGTACCGGCCCACGCCGGTGCGCCGTCAGGAGTCTGCCCGGGACGGTACCATCAAATATCTCTGGCAGCTTGCCGACGGAAACTGCGTAGAGACGGTGCTCATGCGCTATCACTACGGCAATACCGTGTGCATTTCTTCCGAGGTGGGCTGCCGCATGGGCTGCGCCTTCTGCGCTTCCACCATCGGCGGCCTGGTCCGCCGTCTGGAGCCCCACGAAATGCTGGACGAGGTACTGTTCACCCAACTGGATTCCGGCCTGGAAATTTCCCACATCGTCCTGATGGGCATCGGGGAGCCGCTGGATAATTTCGACAAAGTGATGCGCTTTCTGGAGCTGGTGAACAGCCCGGAGGGTATGAACATCTCCATGCGGCACATCAGCCTTTCCACCTGCGGCCTGGTGCCGAAGATCGACGCATTAGCGGAGCGGAAGCTGCAATTAACGCTGTCTGTGTCCCTCCATGCGCCCAACGATGAAATTCGTAACCGCATTATGCCTGTGAATCAGGCATACGATGTGGAGACGCTGCTTTCCGCCTGCCGCCGGTACTATGCGGCTACTTCCCGGCGGATCTCCTTTGAATATGCCATGATCGACGGGGTGAACGACTCCGCCGACAATGCCAAGGAGCTGCTGCGGCGACTGAAGGGCCTCCCGGCTCATGTGAATCTCATCCCGCTGAACCGGGTGGAGGAAAGCCCCCTGGTGCCCAGCACCAAAGCGGCTGTGGAGCGATTCCAGAAAATTCTGGAGGACGGTGGTGTCAGCGCTACGGTCCGCCGGACCCTGGGCGGCGACATCGACGCCTCCTGCGGCCAGCTGAGAAGAAAATATACCCAGCAGAAGGGGTAGGCAGTTGGATGCTCTGAGGAATGCCTTCCCCCAGGGAAAGGCATTCCTCAGAGGAACGGACCACGGGGGAAAGGCTGTCCCCCGCAATTCCTTACGAAAGGAGCAAGTCCTATGCAATATTGGTCGCTTTCCGATCCCGGATGCGTCCGGACACAGAACCAGGACGCCTATCATGTGGAACAGCTGGACCGAAACACCCTGCTGTGCGTTCTCTGCGACGGCATGGGCGGCGCCAAATCCGGCAACGTGGCCAGTTCGCTGGCCGTGGAGGTCTTTACCCAGGAAATCAAGCGCACCTGGTTCCCCTCATTGGACCAGATCAGTGCCGACCAGATGCTCCGGGGAGCCGCCAAGCTGGCAAATTTCACTGTTTTCGATCAATCCAAGCAATTTGAAGAGTTTTTGGGCATGGGCACCACACTGGTGGCCGCACTGATCCGTGGCCGGGATGCTACCATTATCAATGTGGGCGACAGCCGGGCTTATGCCATCGACCGCACCGGCATCCGCCAGCTTACCAAGGACCATTCCCTGGTCCAGATGATGGTGGAGCGGGGCGAACTGACCCCGGAGCGGGCCCGGACCTATCCGGGCAAAAATTTTATCACCCGTGCCGTGGGCACCGAGTCGGTTCTGGAAAGCGACCTGTTCCACTACCGGCTGTCCAGAGGGGACTGCCTGCTGCTGTGCAGCGATGGGCTTTCCAACATGATGGACGATCAGGAGATCCTCTTTGAGGTGGTTCACGGGGTCAACAAGCAGCTATGCTGCCAGCGCCTGCTGGATATTGCAAAATCACGGGGAGCGCCGGACAACGTGACCAGTATTTTGGTCCAGGTCTGACGGGGAAGGAGTAGCAATTATGGATGCAGATAAGTATATCGGCCGACTGCTGGATAACCGATACGAAATTCTGGAGGTCATCGGTACCGGCGGCATGGCCGTTGTGTACAAAGCCCGGTGTCACCGTCTGAACCGGCTGGTGGCCGTGAAAATTCTGAAGGACGAGTATTCTCAGGACGAGGAATTCCGCCGCCGCTTCCATGCGGAGGGCCAGGCCGTGGCCATGCTGAGCCACCCGAACATCGTCTCGGTGTACGACGTTTCCACCTCTCCGGAGGCGGACTATATCGTCATGGAGCTGGTGGACGGCATCAGCCTGAAACAGTACATGGAGAAAAAGGGCGTTTTGAACTGGAAGGAGACCCTGCACTTCTCCATGCAGATCGCCAAGGCTCTGGAACACGCCCACAGTCGGGGCATTGTCCACCGGGACATCAAGCCCCATAATGTGATGGTGCTGAAAAACGGCTCGGTGAAGGTTACGGATTTCGGCATTGCCCGGATCATGTCCAAGGGCAACACCCTGACCAAGGAAGCCCTGGGGTCCGTCCATTACATTTCCCCGGAGCAGGCCAAGGGCAGCCGGGTGGATAACCGGTCCGACCTGTACTCCCTGGGCGTGGTCATGTACGAAATGATGACTGGTCGGCCCCCTTATGACGGGGAATCCCCTGTGGCCGTGGCCATCCAGCACATCAACGGCGGAGCGCCCATGCCCTCCACCCTGAATCCCAATATCCCCGGCGGCCTGGAGCAGATCATCATGAAGGCCATGGCCCATGACCCCAATGACCGCTATGAATCCGCTACCGCCATGCTCTATGATATGGAGGAGTTCCGGAAGGACCCCACCATCCTCTTTGATTACAACGCCGGCCCCACCGATGCGGCCCTGCATCTGACGGAAAAGCGGCCCCAGGAGCCTGCGGCACCCCGGACCACTGCCGAGCGGGTGGCGGACCGCCAGACCCCCCGGCCCCGCCGGGAGCCGGTGTCCGAGCCGACCCGCCGGACTACGCCTCCCGTCGCCGGGATCCAGCGTCCTCAGACCGGCAGCACGGCCCGTCCGACAGGCAGCACCTCGCGCCCTCAGACCGGAAGTGCGCAGCAGCACTCTCAGACCGGCAGCGGCAAACGACCTCAGAATACCGCCCGGCCCCAGACCGGCGCTTATGCTGCCCGTTCCGGCGAGAAGGCCAATCGGCCGGCCTCCTCCGGTCAGGAGGCCCAGCGCCGACGGGAGGCCGAGGAGAAGCGCAGCCGGAACACAACGATTGCCATTATTTCCTGCTCCGCTGTGGCAGTCCTGGCTCTGGCCCTCATTCTGATCGCCATTTTCGGCAACGGCGTGGGCAAGAAGGACCAGACCATTCAGGTCCCAACGCTCTTGGGCCAGGATTACAACACCCTGCCTGCCTACCAGGACTTCCGCATTGTCCTCCGGGATAAGGGGTACAGTGACAAATACGACAAGGATCAGATCATGGCCCAGGAACCCAAGGCCGGGGAAATGGTCAGCAAGGGCACGGTCCTCTATGTGGATGTGAGTCTGGGTAAGGAACCGGAAAACAAGACCATGGAGAATCTGGTGGGCATCGATCAGCAGTCCGCCAAGGAGTTCCTGGTGAAGCAGGGCGTTGCCGAGGCCAAAATCCTGGTCCGGGAGGAGGACAGCCCAGAGCAGGCCAAGGGGAAGGTGGTCCGCACGGATCCCGCCGAGGGCGGTGCCCTGGATGAGAACACCACCGTGACCCTGTACGTCAGCTCCGGTATGATGACCATGCCCAACGTGGAGGGCATGACGAGAGATCAGGCGGAAAAGACCCTGTCCGAAAACGGCTTCAACAACGTGGAGATCAAAGAAGTGGACAGCGAGAAAGAATCCGGCACCGTCACCAAGCAGAGCCTCCGGGCCAATTCCCGGCAGGACCGGTCCCAGACCGTGACGCTGGAAGTATCCAGCGGCGTCAACAAGAAGAAGGTCCCCAATGTCATTGGCAGGACCCAAGACGAGGCCAAGACCATGCTGGCTCAGGCGGGCTTCAACTATGTGGAGATCAATCTGGTGGACGACAGCGATAAGGCGGCCTTTACGGTGCTGAAACAGTCCGAGAATCCCAATGCCGAGGTGGATGTAACTACCACCATTGTGCTGGAGGTGTCCAGCGGAAAGATGACCGTACCCAATGTGGTGGGCAAGACCGAGGCTGAGGCCAAGAGCGCCCTCAGCGCCAAGGGCTTCACCAATGTGCGTACTGAAACCGTGGACAGCACCGAGACGGCGGGCACCGTGGTAAACCAGTCCCTGGATGCGGAAAGTGCTCAGGACCCCAAGACCGAGATTGTGCTGTCCGTTTCCAATGGTGGGGCCACCCCTGTGACGAAATCCGTGACCTTTGGCCTCCTGGAGGAAGCCATTGACCCCTACACGGCCATGATCAAAGAGAGCGGCCCCAACGGCAAGACCGTTTACGAGGGGACCATCAGCGATGGCGCCTCCAAAGTCACCGTGGAAGTTACCGGTTACGGTGTGATGTACTACGATATCTATATCAACGGCAAGTATACGATGACCCAGCGGGTGGAATTTTAAGGCATGACGACACGAGGACGCATCATCCGCTCCCTCAGCGGATTTTACGAGGTGGAGACTCCCTCCGGCCCGGTGACTTGCCGGGGCCGGGGGAGCCTGCGCCGTCAGGCCAGCCCTCTGACCGGGGACCTGGTGGAGATCACCGTGGAACAAGGCAAGGGCATGGTGGAGAAAATTCTTCCCCGGCGGAATCGCTTCATCCGTCCGGCGGTGGCCAATGTGGACGCCCTGGCAGTGTTTGCTGCCAATGTGAACCCGGTGACGGAGCCATTCCTCATCGATCGGGTGGCGGCCATTGCTGCCGACCAGCAGGTTAGCGTGTACATTCTGGTGAACAAGTGCGATTTGGATGCCGGGGAGAGGCTGACGGAAATCTACCGCCATGCGGGCTTCCCGGTGATCCAGACCAGCGCTGAGACCGGTCAGGGTATCGAGGAGCTGCGCAGCTTGCTCACCGGAAAGCTGACGGCCTTTACCGGAAACTCCGGCGTGGGCAAGAGCAGCATTCTGAACCGACTCTGCCCGGAGCTGACCCTGGCCACCGGGGAGGTCTCCGAGAAGCTGGGCCGTGGGCGCCACACCACCCGTCATGTGGAACTGTATTCTCTGGGAAAGGATACTTTTGTGGCGGATACGCCGGGATTTTCCTCCTTTGACACGGACCAGATGGATCTGATTTTGAAGGAAAATCTCCAATACGCCTTCCCGGACTTCGCCCCCTACCTGGGCAAATGCCAGTTTCACGACTGCGCCCACCGGAAGGAGCCGGGCTGCGCCATTCGTACCGCCGTGGACAGTGGGGACATCGAACCCACCCGCTACGAAAGCTACCTGCGCCTTTACGACAAATCCAGCCAGATCAAAGCATGGGAACTATGATGAAGCAGCCCCTGATGCAAAACTTTGCATCGGGGGCTGCTGTATTATACTGGGAGTAAGCGCTTCCCTTGTTCTGGCAAGGTACTTATGATTGTGCGTTTCCTTACGGAAGACCGCTGCAAGGGAAGAGAGCGCCAACAAGCGCTCAAAGCGGTTGGGCAAAGATTGCTTTTGGAGATGGTTCCTCCTGATACAATTTTTTATAATGTATGGCGAACAGCGACAACTGCTTGAAAACTGCTGACAAGCCCAAGAAAGACGGCGGTAAGAAAGCGGCGGACAAGTAATATGGGTGCGCCAAGAATTACGCCGGAGGAAATCATTGAAATGCAGCGGTTATATCGGCAATTAGGCACTTATACCGCTGTGGCGAATGAAATGGGGCGCAGCCCCTCCTCTGTGTCAAAGAATCCAACAGCACCTTCCTTTGCGCATCCGATACGCTGCCGCCCAGTAAACGGTGAGCCGCTATTCCTTGTTCAAGTGATAAGCCGGAAGAATTCTCAACTGGGCAAGCAGGGAACCGATCAGGATTGGATTGCATTTGAAGTTGACTACCTCCGTCATTATGTACCATTCCAGAGGCTTCGCTTCGCCAGATCCAGCATGGAAAAGCAAAAAATCTGCCACGGTGTCCGTGTTGTCTGTAACGGGTCGCCCTCCCGAATCTTCAGGGTACGGCGGATCTCCTTTGGAATGACGATGCGGCCCAGGTCGTCGACCCGGCGAACGATACCGGTAGCTTTCATAGATCATTTCTCCTTTTTCAGCGCTAAAAGACGCATTTTCTTCCCGGTAGCAGTATTTGCAGGAAAAGGGGAAATATGTATGAGCGGGGAAGCGGAACATGTCCGGAAAATCCTGCATTACCAATCGGGTTATATCGGCCGGGCGATTTCTATGAGGGCAGGTTCGAGACCATAGGGAGAAAGCCCGGCTCATGGCGGGAATGTCGCAGATGGCCGGTAAAGAGGCTTGTCCGGCGTGAACCTTTTCCGCCGCCGAGGGCTGTCCCAAAATGATGGAGACACGGACCTCCTCCGAAGGGGTCCGTTCTTTCTGCGTCGGGATTTCCGGGGCTTTTCACGGGAGACCGAATTTGCGGCGTCAATTTGTACAGGATTCCAAAATTCCAAAAATTTGGGAAAAAAGGCTGGAAAATCCCTCTGGCCGGACGTATAATAAAACGGTCTGCGTGCGGCGCTCCTTGGAAAAAGACCAGCCGTTTATGCCCATGCCCCGGGATGCGAGCGGTGTGTACAAGGAATTGCTGCTGAATATGGAGTCCCAGGGGAACCGCCGCCGGTATGGCGTGAATCACAAGGCGCTGGAGACCATCTTCGGCCATCCGCAGGGGCTTTTGCCACCGGAAGAACCAAGCACAAATATTATGTAAACTTAGAGCGGAAAAGGAGCCATTTTTATGAACTACCTCCGTATTACCCGGGAAAACATTGACGGCGAGCATATCTGCTGCGCCATGTCCGGCAAGCAGGCTCTGCAAAAGAAGGAATGGCTGAAGCAGCGACTGGACGAGGGCCTGGTTTTTTACCGCAGCGAGGAGCGGGGCAAGTGTTTTATTGAGTATATTCCTGCCGAGCTGGCCTGGGCGCCCATTGAGGCGGAGGGGTATCTGTATATCGACTGCCTGTGGGTGGCCGGGGCCATGCAGGGCCACGGTTACGCCGCCGACCTGCTGGCCGAGTGCATCCGGGACGCAAAGGCAAAAAATCGGCAGGGCCTGTGCATTTTGTCCTCGGAAAAGCGGAAAAAGGAGTTCCTGTCTGACCCGAAATTCCTGGCCCACATGGGCTTTTCAATGGCGGACCGATCTGACTGTGGCATTACGCTGATGTATTTGCCGCTTGCGGAGAATGCCCAGCCGCCGAAATTCCGGGACTGCGCCCGACATCCCCAAGCTGCGGAGCCGGGGTTTGTGCTTTACTATACGGACCAATGCCCCTTTTCCTATTATTGGGTTCCACGGGTGGCGGAAGCAGCCAAAGAGCACGGCATACCTCTGAAAGTCATCCACATCACCGACCGGGAGACTGCCCGGAACGTGCCGGCCCCGGTGACCACCTACGCCTTGTTCCGGGACGGGGCTTTCGTGACTCACGGCATTCAGTCGGACAAGAAGTTCCTGGCCCTGGCGGGGGTAAAGGAGTGATTTATTCTGAAAATTCCCATGAAACATCCCAGTGAAAGTACAGGCTTTCACTGGGATGTTTTTGAGTTTTACGTAAAAAACTCCAGCCGTTCGCCGCCGGGGGCGGTGAGGGACCAGAGGCCGGGACCCAAGAATTTTGCACCTTTCGCTTGCAGAGCGGCGGCCTCCTGGGCCGATTCCGTCAAAAATCGGAGGGCGGCGAAAGCGCCATTCTGAATGGGCTTGTGGCTGGGCAAAGCGAACTCGTAAAGTTCCAGAACGGTTCCGCAGCCTTCAACCATGACGTTGTGGATGATGGCTCCGTCGGTGGCACGGAGGATGTTTACATCCGAGGCCACGGCAAAGCCCAGATCTTTGTAAAAGGCCAGACTTTCCGCCATGTCCGCCACGGGAATACCGATATGGTCGATCCCCATGAATTTATCCGTGTCCGGCAGATCGAGACGTTGACATAACTCCAAACCGAATCCGAAATCACAGTCTGGATTTACATAACACATGCCGGTTCCCCAGACCTTGGGATTGAAGGGAATGTGGTTGCCCTGAACGATGGGAATGTTGGCTGTTTGCAGCCATTTTGTGGCCTCTACCAGACTCTGCCGCCGGAAGGCCAGATGAGAAAGACCGGTATAGGATCCCTCCGGGGCCTCCGGCACCGGCGTATAAGTACCTTTTTCGATCCAAAGGTCGCAGCCGGGGCAGCGCAGATGATAGGAGCTTTCCACAGCGTCCGTCTGCCGGGCGAACTGGGCCAGGAAGGCCCGCAGGGCGGCGGGGTCCGGGCTGCGGAGCAGCGCACCAATGAGTTTCACATTCATCGCTCCTTCGTCAGATGTCCGGCAGACACTCGCACTTGGTGGGTTCGGTGCCGGCGTGGTAAGCGGCTTTCAGAATGACCTCCCGGGGGGCCCCGGTGGGATCCTCGATGCGGTCCAGCAACAGCTGGGCGGCGAATTTGGCCATGTCCCGGGCAGGCTGCTCCACGGTGTGGACGTTTTCCTGCTGGAACCGGTGCCATTCGTAATCCCGCAGAGCGGCCACCTGAATATCTTTGCCGATGATCATGTGGCGGTTGTCCAGCAGACTGATGGCTCCTCCGGCCATCACGCTGTTGGAGATCAGCACGGCGCCGACCCCGTTGTCCACCAGTTCCCGCATACAGTCGTAGCCGCTTCGGCTCCGGCTGTCGCCCTGCTTGATGAGGGCCGGGTCTACCTCGATGCCTTCCTCTTTCAAGGCATCACAGTAGGCGTTGAGTCGCTCCACGGTGGTGCTCAGACGGCCGATGGAGGCGATGAGGCCGATGCGGCGGTGGCCCGCCTGGACCAGGACGTGAATGGCCTCCCGGATGGCGTCGCAGCAGGAGACCCGCACGCTGTCGCCACTGTAGTTTTTCGGAAGACGGTCAATCATCACCAGGGGAAAATTCTTGGGGATGGCGGGTTTCAGGTCAGCATAATCCTGAAAGGTAGAGGCACAGATGACACCATCGGTGAGACCGTTGGTCAGCACCTGGAAGCCGTTCAGCTCCCGCTGTCCGTTTTCGCGCGTGTTGATGACCAGCAGATTGTAGCCCCGCAGGGCCAGAGCGTCCTCCAGTTCCTCCAATATCAGGGAGAAGAACCGGTTGCCAATGTCCGGGGCAATGTAGCCCACCAGATGATGGCGGCCGGTCTTGAAGCTCCGGGCGCTGCTGTCGGGCACATAGCCCAGGGCCGCAATGGCGGCATTTACTTTTGCGGCGGTCCCGGCGCTGACGGGCCGGGAGCCGTTGATCACATGGGAGACCGTGGCGATGGAGAAGCCGGAGGCTTTTGCCACGTCGGTGATTTTGGGTTTGCGCTTCATGGAGGCACTCCTTTCCGATGAAAAGCGTGGGGAGAAGACTGGTTAAATGCGTAAAAGTGATTCCTCTCAAAACGGGAAGAATCCGCATCTTCTGATTAAACGTTTACGTCTGATTCAAGTATAGTTTGGAAACATAAAAAAGTCAACTGTGTATAGTGCATAATAAACGCTTGAATGAATTGTGCATTTAGTAGATTGTGAAAAAGAGACTTGACAATGGGAAGACTGAAGGTTACAATGAGACTATGTAAAACGTTTAACAGACGTTTGCGGAAAAATCCAAAACAAACGGAGGAAATGAAGTCTTACAAGCGCGTATTCGCCCTGGTGCTGGCAATACCGACTGGATGCGCCTGGCCAGCGATATGGTTCGATAAGGAGAGAGAAAAATGGCAAACATCCATTGCAATTATTATTCCAATGCGCTACAATTCAACACGGATATCAATGTGGTTATCCCCACCCCCAACGCCGATGAGCTGATGAACCACAAGGCCACCAGCTATTGGCGGGAAGGGGCCAAGTATCAGGTCCTGTACCTACTCCACGGCACCTACGGCGATTACAGCGATTGGTGCCGCCTGACCAGCATTGAAAAGTATGCCCATAACCATAAGCTCATGGTGGTCATGCCCTCCGTGGCCAACAGCTTCTATCAGGATATGGTCTACGGTCCTGCCTACCTGACCTTCCTGACCGAAGAACTTCCGGAATACCTGGGACGGCTGTTCCCGGCCAGTACCCGCCGGGAGGACAGCTTCGTGGCGGGTCTGTCCATGGGCGGCTACGGTGCCTGGCATGTAGCCCTCAGCAAGCCGGAGCAGTTCGCTGCAGCGGCCAGTCTGTCCGGAGCACTGATGTTCCCCTATGGTATGGAGGACCGCATCAAGGACCCCAAGGCTCCCTGGCCCTTCAAGGCGATTTTCGACAGCACCGATGTGGCGGCTATCGCCCAGACGGAGACAAATCTGTTTGTGCAGATCAAAAAGCTCCAGGAGCAGGGCGTGGCCCTTCCGAAGTTGTTCCAGACCGTTGGTACGGAGGACTTCACTTACCAGCAGAACCAGATGGCCCGCAGGGAGCTGGAAAAGCTCCACGTAGCGTACACCTACGAGGAGGCCCCCGGCATCCACGATTGGGATTACTGGGATACCCATATCCAGCACGTTCTGGATTGGCTGCCGCTTGCCAATACCACCGTCTAAGTTTATTCAGGGGGCAAGAAATTGCCCTTTTTTAGGAGGAAACGCCATGAAGCGTTCGGAGATCAACAAAGCACTGAAGGAACTGGAGGCCATGTGCGTCCGGGAGCATTGCTACCTGCCGCCATTTTGCCATTTCACCCCGGAACAGTGGCAGCATATCGGCCACGATTATGACGAGGTACGGGATTGTATGCTGGGATGGGACATTACGGATTACGGCCTGGGAGATTTCGATAAAGTGGGATTTTCCCTGATAACCATTCGGAACGGCAACCGGAAAATGCCGGAAAAGTACCCGAAGGTCTATGCCGAGAAGCTGCTTTACCTGAAAGAGGGTCAGTATTCGCCCAACCATTTTCACTGGTACAAGACCGAGGACATCATCAACCGTGGCGGCGGAAATGTGCTGATCAAGGTCTATAACAGCCTGCCGGACGAGTCCATCGACTATGCGTCCGACGTGACCGTCCACACCGACGGCCGCACCTACACGGTCCCCGCCGGGACGCAGATCCGGCTGACCCCGGGGGAGAGCATCCATGTGCAGCAGTACCTGTACCACGATTTTTCCGTGGAACCCGGCACTGGGCCGGTGCTGCTGGGTGAGGTGAGCCAGTGCAACGACGACAATACCGACAACCGGTTCAATCCGCCTGTTGGCCGCTTCCCGGAAATCGAAGAAGACGAGCCGCCTTACCGGCTCCTGTGCAACGAATACCCTAAGGCGAAAGATTAAAAAGTATCTCCGCAGGACGAACCTCCTGCGGAGATTTTTTGAGAGGGGAAAGCAGCAGCGGCTTCCCGGAAACGGTGCGCTGAATGGGAAAACGGTTGACCGCTTGTCAAAATAGCCATATTTTTTCTTCCGAACATGGAAAAAGCTTAACGGAATTGTATAAACAAACGAATTTATTGAATCATATTGACATAGTAGACTTTTGATGCTATGATTCCTTTAGATTCCAAAAAATAAAGGAGGAACGACCCATGAAAAAGCTGCTTCCCCTGCTTTTGCTGGCGGCGCTGCTGGCCGGATGTGCGGCGGCCCCGGCGGAGACTACAGCCCCATCGACTACCGCTGCCCCTGCAACCAAGCCCACCACGGCGCCTACCACAGTTCCGACTACCGTGGCCACGCAGCCGCCTACCACAGCGCCCACCGAGCCTGTGGTGGAGGACCACGACACCTATTTCTCCCACGTTGCGGCGACCATCGTGATTGAGACGAAGGACGGATACACCATAGATCGGCTTCCTTTTGAGGTCCCCTGGTACGTCAGTAACGTCCGGCCGGAGAAGGTAGAATCCGGTGAATTTGAGGCCGGGACCGAGGGCTGCCCCTATTATTTCGACAAAAAGACGAAAACCGCTACGTTGATGTTTCCGGAGCCTACTGGCTATCCGGTGGGCGACGGAGAGCGGTTTATGGCCGTTACCAAGGACGGGACAAAGCTGGTCATGATGTACCCTGGCGGGGAATATGAGGTTCTGCGGGAAAGCCCGGACGGCCGGCTCCAGGATGGCGACTTTCTCGACCAATGCGTTTATTTTCTGGATGCCGTGGATGAGGAGCACGACGGCATTTACCGGCTCTATCTGCCGGACGGCACGGTGGACCTGATGCTGGACGACCTGCCACGGGCCCGGAGGGATGGAAAATTTGTCTATGGCGCTGTCGGTTCTATAAGCGTGATCTCGAATGTGGAAGTGCAATATTGTATCGCTGATTGGAATTCTGAACAGGAT
>JALEII010000080.1 GCA_022770345.1 Clostridiales bacterium
ATGCCCCTACACGCAAAAACGATCCTCCGGGAAATTTACATTCTCCCGATGATGCCCTTATAGGTATGGTGCAGGGTGGAATTTTTCTGGGTGAGAATTTCAAAATTCCGGTTCCCATCCACGGAAAGGAGCGTGGAGCCGTCCATGCCCATGGTGTAATAGGCAATGTCCCGCTTTTCCGTGCGCTCCACCAGTTCATAGCAGCCATCGTCGTCGCTGATGGCGTAGACGATCTTCGGGGCCACGGTGTCCAGCCAGACCTCCGTGTTGGAGGTGTAGGCCCCGTGGTGATTGGCCTTCATGATGTCCGCATGGAGGGCCGAACCGAACCGCTTGGCCACGGTGGCCTCTTTTCCGGCATACAGGTCGCCGGAGGTCAGGAACGTGGCCTTTCCGAAGGTGAAGTGCATGGCCAGAGACACGTTATTACCGGTTTCCTCGTCCAGCATGGCGGTGTCGTCCACCCCCACCAGGTCCTCCGGAGAGGGGTTGTAGAACCGGACGGTCACACCGTCGATGGTCTCCACGTCGCCGGTCACGAAGGACCGGACGGGAGTTTCCTCCGCCAGATGGGTCCGAATTTCCGCCAGATAGCCCTTGCAGTCCCGTCCGGGATACCAGAACTCGCCTACGGAGCCGCTCCGCCGGTGAAGGGAATCAATAACCTCGGCCATACCGCCTACATGGTCAATATGGGGATGGCTGACCACCAAATAATCCAGCCGATCGATGCCGGTTTTTTCCAGAAGCTCCGCCACCCAATGGCCGCTGGCCGTTACGGCGGCGTCCAGGAGCATGGTCCTGCCCTCGGGAAAAATAAGGAGCGTGCTGTCGCCGGGCTTGCCCTTCAGACCCGGGGTAATGATGTTCGGCATGAACACATGGAACCGGCCGTCACCCTTGTTGGCCACCAGCTCCCGGATGCGCCGGACCTGCTCTGCGCCGCGGTCCGCCTCGGCCTCGTCGCTTTGCAGGAATGCCGCCAGGGCACGGGCGCTGTTCTCCCGGCTGTCCGGTTTGGGATAGTCCTTGGACGCATACCAGGCCGCCGGGTCCTGGCCCTCCGCCTTGCCGTTGAACCGAGCGAAGCGATAGAGCATTTCCGGCAGGGTTCCGGCGGCAATGCCCGTCCGTCGGGCCCAATCCCCGGAAGAAATGTACGTTCCGGGAGCCCCGGCCTTCCGGTACAGGGCCTCGGCAGCAATGTCCAGAATGCCCGGACGGTTGGCCGCAAAGGCATCCGGGGCCAAAAAGTCGTTATCGAGAAGATACTCCGCCGCCTCCGGGAACCGGGCGCCCCATTCAGGCACTTCCGGCGTGGGCGCAAAGGTCATGGCCGCAGTGGTCAATGCCTCGTTGCCGCAGGACACGGGGCTGATCTGCACCCGGGACCATTCCCCCTTCGTGCCGGCGTAGGTCACTTCTCCCAGGGTCTCCACCCCTTCCAGAGCTTTCATGTCGATGTATTTCAGGCTTCTGGGCAAGTGCAGCTTCCGCAGGCCGGACAGCCGGAAGGCCTTGGAGCGGATGGCCTCCACCCCTTCCGGGATGGTCAACTCCTCCAGAACAGGGCACTGGCTGAACGCATACACGCCGATGGTCCGCAGGGTTTCCGGCAGGGTCACGGAGCGAAGATTGGGAGCGGCAAAGAAGGCGGAGCTTCCAACGGTGGTCACGCCGGGCGTCACCAGGACCTCCTCCACGCCGTCGAGAATTTTTCGCCAGTCTCCCTGGGGGTTATCCGGCAGGTCGGTCATGGGCCCCGTGCCGGAAATGGTCAGGAGCCGCCGGGAGAGATTGTAGGAATAGGCCGTATTTGCGCCGCAGGCGCCGGTAAGTGCTGACATCGGAATACCTCTTTCTTTCAAAAGTGGAGATCAACAAGGGAATCCTATATCCGGAAAAAGCAGATTGGGCCGGGTTCTGAAGCCGCCCCCGGCGGGGCGTTTGCCTCCCGGCGTGTAGGGGCTTGGTTCTTCTGAGAAAAGCCTTCCCCAGGGGGAGCCTTTTCTCAGAGAATCTGGGGCTTTTGCGCCGTTTTTTAACGCTCTGGCATTGCAGCCTGGCGGGCGAGGCGTGCCTCGCCCCTACAAAGCCCCACCGGGGGTGCCGCCCCGCAAAATTTCTCAGTACGCTCTGACCTCGAAGATTCTCGCCGCCGGGTAGCCGTAGGTCTCCCGGACGGTGATGCGGATGGCGTCGCAGTCCACACCGTCGGGAATTTCGTGGACATTCAGCCGCTGGCTGTTGTTGTCCACGTCCTTGCTCCACACGGTCTTGCCGCCGGACAGGGCCTCCACGGTGTAATTCTTCACCAACTCGTGAGGCAGGCCCTTCACCTGACGGTCCCGGACGTTCCGGGTCATGGAGGGCATCAGTTCCTTGTTCAGGTTCGGGTCGAAGGTCAGCCGGATCTCACGGACCTTGGCTGTCTTTTCCAGGGTCAGGGTCAGGGCCGCATTGGTCAGGTCCTCGGACTCCCAGCAGTTCTCGGCCTCGCCCACCCGGCGGGCCACGCCGCTGATGACCTGCGTAGGCTCCAGGCCGGCCTTGCAGGAGGTTGCCGTAACGGTGGCCTTCCGGCACAGGTCGGCGGGGTCGTGGTTGGTGAAGCCGGGAATAAAGCAGTCGTCCTTCAGCAGGGTCTGCTGCAGCTCGTCCATGTAATTCTCCACGCCCTCCGGTGTGCAGCCGTGCGCAATGGCCAGGGCCGCAGCCGTACCGACCGCCTGACCGCCGATGGCGCAGGTGCCCATGACGCGGGTGGAGCCGAAGGCCATCTTACTGGTGCTGATGTCCCGGCCGGCCATCATCAGGTTGGGGATGGTCTTGTTCACGAAGCAGCGGTAGGGAATGGTGTAGCAGCCGTCAAAGTTCAGAATGCGGCTGGGCAGCTTGTCGAACTCCATGATGCCGCCCGGTATGTGCTGGTCCATCTGCCAGCCGCCGTAGGCCACGGCATCGGGGAACACCCGGTTGGCCCGGACGTCGTTCTCCGTGAGCATATATTTGCCTTCCAGGCGGCGGCTCTCCCGGGTGCCGGGGACCATGCCCACCCAATCCAGGTCCAGATTGTCCACGCCGTGGTCGCCCTGGTTTTTCAGGTGGTCCCACACACCGTACACGCACTTCAAAAGCTCGTCCCGGATGTCCTCACTCTCTTTGATGATGTCATTCGCCGTGCCGCCCAGCTCGATCCACCAGTAGCCGTTGTCCACGTTGGAGAAGTGAGGCAAACGGCCGGAGCCTTCCTCAAACTTCACCAGCTTACCGCCGTCGGCATGGGAGCCCACGGAGTTGCTGTGCTCCCGGTATTTCAGGTCCTCCTCGGTGAAGGTGTAGGCCCAGTCGGGCTTGACGAAGTGAACTTTTTCGCCCCGGTCCACGGCGGAGAACATGATGGTGTTGCCCATGGTGTCGGTGTTGGCCATGTCGGGAGCGTCGGCCTCGTTGAATTCCGCCTTGCCCTCGCTGCCCATGCGGCTCTTGGCCCCGGCCATGACGCCCAGGGTGCCGTGGCCGGTGGCGTCCACAAAAATTTTGGCGGAAAGGCGGATTTCCGTCTCGGTGGAGTTCTGGTGGCAGATCACGGTCTTGACGGAGCCGTTTTCCATCTCCACATCGTCCATGTTGGTGTTCAGGTAGGATGTCAGGTTCTTCTGGAAACGAACCTTTTCCCACATCACGCTGTCAAACACCGGGAAGCAGGCATAGGGGTTCCGGCGCTTGTTTTCCAGCAGGATTTCCATCAGGATGCCGGTCTCGGCCAGGTCCTTCTTGGCAGCGTGGGAGCTGGCACCCACAATATGCATCCGGATCTCGCTGCTGGCGTTGCCGCCAAACATGGACCGGTTCTGAACAATGGCAGTACATGCGCCATGGCGGGCTGCGGAGATGGCGGCACAGATGCCGCTGAGGCCGCCTCCGACGACAACAACATCATAAGCTTCTTCAATGCGATGGATAGACATTCCGATCTTCCTCCTGATCTGTCTCGGCCTCCCGGGACAGGCCCGGAGGGTATTTGTTAGAAACGGCAAAAACGGCAGGCTGTTTTTGTGTAATTTGCAGCACAAACCCATCGTTTCTTTTAGTATGTTATCACAAAACAGGGGCACTGTCAACCAATTTCCTATAAATGTCGGGACAAAGTTCAGATTTTACATAGTAAGGCATATCCTGCGCCGTCCAATAAAATGACGAAGGGGGAGAATGCACACAACACGCCCCGGCAGAACAGAAGCAGCGGTCCCACAAGCCAAAG
>JALEII010000084.1 GCA_022770345.1 Clostridiales bacterium
TCCCCGCTGCTACAACAGCGGGGACGGTGTAAGGCGATTGCCTGTACCTTGAAAATGCGACTCAATGCAAAATCTCAGCAAAGACATTCTACCATACCAGTTATGGTTTTGTCAAGCGGGATTTTCGCAGATGCTACATAAAGCAAGTCATTCCCATAGCCTTAGCCCTACCGGATAGAGTCCCGGCAGTCAAGCATAGGGTGGGCGTCCAACACGTACGGACGAGGACAGCACGGCGAGAACCCTCAAAAGAGGAAGCTCTGCACGGCTGCGAGAATTGACTTTGGCCATCGTGATAAGCCACCGGCTGACCGGCTGCGATGCTCCTGACCGACTTGCTTCTTTTCCCGCTAAAGATAGACATCCTTCCCAGGCGCTGGAATCTCCAACGCCTGGGAAAGCTGTTTCTTATGGTGGACGATAACGGACTCGAACCGCTGACCCTGCGCACGTCAAGCGCATGCTCTACCAGCTGAGCTAATCGTCCAAGCGCAGGTTTCATTATACAGGATTCTTTACTGTTTGTCAAGTCCTTTTTTCAAAATCTCTGATATTTCTTCTTTCCCTTGATTCCCTCCCCGCTCCGGTCTGCTGAGCGGGCTTTTCCCGGCAGAAATTGGGCGAATCCGGTGAAAAAGCGGGAAAGGATTGAAAATAGTCCTTGACTTTCCGCCCTTTGGATGATAAAATAGGCAAGCCGCATTGAGGGGGCTTTCTAAGTCTGCGCCTGCAGCGCCCTAAGAGCGAGACTACACAATATAAAGTAGGTGAAACAAATGAAAGCAGTTATCGTTACCGGTGGCAAGCAGTACACCGTCTCCGAGGGCGACGTCCTCTTCATCGAAAAGCTGAACGCTGAGGCCGAGTCCACCGTGAAGTTCGACCAGGTCCTGGCCGTGCTGGATGGTGAGAACTCCAAGGTCGGCACTCCCGTGGTGGAGGGTGCCAGCGTGGAGGCCAAGGTTGTGAAGAACGGCAAGGGCAAGAAGATCACTATTCTTCGTTACAAGGCAAAGAAGAACGAGAAGAAGAAGATCGGCCATCGTCAGCCTTACACCAAGGTGGAGATCACCAAGATCGCTCTGTAATTATGACAAGATGCGAATTTTTCACCGAGGACGAGCGGATCACCGGATTCACCGTCTCCGGTCACAGCGGTTACGCCGAAGCGGGCGGCGACATTGTGTGCGCCGCCGTCTCCACCGCTGTTACCATGGCCGAAGCCGTCATCAATGAAGTGTGCGGCGCCAAGGCCAAGGTCCGGGTCAAAGAGGAGGACGCCCGTGTCACTCTGACCCTCCCCGCTTCCTGCGACGAGGAAGACACCGTTCAGGCCGTGCTGGCCGGAATGATGCTGACACTGTGCAGCCTGCGGGACGATTATCCTGATTATATCGAAGTTTTGGAGGTGTAATACCATGCTGAAGATCGGTTTTCAGTTCTTCGCTCACCACAAGGGCGGCGGTTCCACCAAGAACGGTCGTGACTCTGAGTCCAAGCGTCTGGGCGTGAAGCGTGCCGACGGTCAGTTCGTTCTGGCCGGCAACATTCTGGTTCGCCAGAGAGGCACCCACATCCATCCCGGTGTCAATGTGGGTATCGGCAGCGACGACACCCTGTTCGCTCTGGTTGACGGTACCGTCAAATTCGAGCGCCTGGGCAAGGATCGCCGTCAGTGCTCCGTCTATACCGAGCAGTAAACGCATAGGTCAAGAGGCCGCCGCACAAAATATGCGGCGGCCTTTTTTCAAGAGCCGGAACCCCTTCCGATTTTTGAAAAAAGGTTCTCATAGGAGGGTCATTCATTATGTTCGTAGATAAAGTACGCATTACCGTGTGCGGAGGCCGTGGCGGCGACGGTGCCGTGGCCTTCCACCGGGAGAAATATGTGGCCGCAGGCGGTCCTGACGGAGGTGACGGCGGTCACGGCGGCAGTGTGGTGCTGCACGTCAACTCCAACCTCTCTACCCTGCTGGATTTTCGCTACAAGCGCAAGTACGTTGCCCCCTCCGGGGCCAACGGCCTGGGCCGGAGCATGAGCGGCAAGCGGGGCGAAAATCTCATCATCCAGGTCCCCAAAGGCACGGTGGTCCGGGACGCCCAGACCAACCAGATCATCGTGGATATGTCTACGGAGGAAGATTTCGTACTGGCCAAGGGCGGCCGGGGCGGCTGGGGCAACGGGCATTTCGCAACGGCCACCCGGCAAGTCCCCCGGTTTGCCAAATCCGGCACCCCGGGCCAGGAGCGGGACGTGATTTTGGAACTGAAACTGCTGGCTGACGTGGGCCTGGTGGGCTTCCCCAACGTGGGCAAGTCTACCCTGCTCTCCGTCACCTCCAACGCCCGGCCCAAGATCGCCAACTATCACTTTACCACCCTCTACCCCAATCTGGGCGTTATCTATGTGGACGAGGGCGTGTCCTTCGTCATGGCAGACATTCCCGGCATCATTGAAGGCGCTGCAGAGGGAGCCGGCCTTGGCCATGATTTCCTGCGGCACATTGACCGTTGCCGGCTGCTGGTCCACGTGGTGGATGTGTCCGGCAGCGAGGGCCGAGACCCGGTGGCGGATTTCGATGCCATTTGCGCCGAGCTGCACGATTACAGCGTGGACCTTTCCAACCGGCCCATGATCGTAGCCGCCAACAAGTGCGACCTGCTGCCCCCGGATTCCGACAATCTGGAACGGCTCCGCTCCCATGTGGAAGCACTAGGCTGCAAGCTGTATGAGATTTCCGCCGGGACCACCCAGGGTGTGAAAACCCTCATGCGGGTCGTGGCCGAGGAACTGCGGACCCTGCCTCCCGTTACCATTTACGAGCCGGATTATGTGGAGCCCTTGCCCCCCACCGGTACCTCCGACGAGTTGGAGATCGACCATTTGGGTTCCACCTGGGTCATTTCCGGCCTGTGGCTGGAGCGGCTGGTCAGCAACATCAACTTTGATGATTACGAATCCCGGAACTATTTCGACCTGCAACTGCGTAAATGTGGTCTTTTCACCCGTTTGGAGGAGATGGGCATCCAGGATGGCGACACGGTGAGCATCTACGATCTGGAATTTGAATATCAAAGATAGGAAATTAGGCTTTACCATTTTCAATTATCGTGTTATAATAGCAGGGTCGTATAGACCCTGTTATTTTTCTTACAAGGAGGCCCTCCTATGATCTGCAATTTGAATCAGATGAGTTTCCAGGAATACGGTGTCATCCACCCGGAGCGTGGCCCGGAGGCCCGCCGCAGCAAGGACCTGCCCAATACCCAGTTTCTCTCCCTAACCCAAGGCCCCGTGCAGGTCTACTACACCCGTTCGGACACATGGATTTGCTGTCGGGATGGGGCCACGGTGCTTTCCGTGTCCCTGGACAATCGGCACTATGCCCACTATTATCTCGACAAGCCCGTGTATGTAAAGCCCGGCGTCTATTTCTGCCTGTCTCCTTTTCTGGGGGAGTCCACGGCGGAATTTTCCGCCTCCATGTCCCCTTCACAGGAAGGTCAGCGGGACCCGGTGAAAAATCTATCCGTCCGGCATAATTTCCAGGTGGATGCCATTTACACCTTCTTCTACCAGGAGAAGGAGCAGGGCTTTTTCTTTCCCGGTGAGTCCCACCCCATGGCGGAACTGACCTATGTGGACCAGGGGACCCTGCACTCCGTAGCCGACGGTCAGGACCTGCGGCTGGAACAAGGGGACCTGGTGCTCTATGCCCCGGACCAGTGGCACATGCAGTACGCTGACATTGGTGTGGCCCCACGGTTTATTTCCATCTCCTTTGACGTGTCCGGCCCCGGGCTGTCGCCGGTGTACAACCGGAAATTCAAAGTGCCCCCCACGGTAACGCCGCTCCTGGAGCGGATGTGCCGGGAGCAGGAAAGCCCCGACGACTTCTCCAACGATATGCTGCTGCACCTGCTGTCTATGGCCCTGCTGGAGCTACTGCGCTCCGATGCCGCCCCCGCCGCCAAGGTGGAGACTGCCCGGACCGTCCACAGTGAGAATGAGATTATCCGCCGGGCCCAACAGTATATTACCGCCAACATCCGCAGCAAGCTGTCCGTTCCCATGGTAGCCAAGAACGTGGATGTAAGCCCCAGCTATCTGACGGCTCTGTTCCGGAAGAATATGCAGATCTCTCCCGGCGAATATATCCGCCGGATGAAACTGCAGGAAAGCAAGCAGATGATCCGGGAGAACAACATGAGCTTCACGGACATTGCCGCCGCCCTGCACTACTCCACCGTCCATCATTTCTCCCGGCAGTTCAAGGAGAAATTCGGCATCACGCCCACGGAGTACGCCCGTTCCGTCCGGGGGTAAGGCATGGAGATGAACGTACTGGCCGTAGGGGATGTGGTAGGCCGTCCGGGTCTGGATCGGATCAGCCGCTCCCTGCGGTGGTGGAAAAAACAATTAAATGCGGATTTCGTGGTAGTCAACGGTGAAAACGCCAGTGTTGTCGGCATGACCCCGGATCAGGGTGAGGAGATCTTCGACGCCGGGGCGGATGTGATCACCATGGGCAACCACACCTTCAAAAAGCGGGAGATTGTCCCCTACTTGGAGGACAATTCCCGGGTCCTGCGGCCCGCGAACCTTGCTCCTCAGCTGCCCGGCTCCGGGGTGGGGGTCTACGAGACGAAGTTCGGCCCCGTGGCCGTCATCGACCTGATTGGCCGGTGCAACATGGATTACAACGCAGAAAATCCTTTTCTGATGGTAGACAAGCTGCGCACCCAGTTGGATACCAAGCTGATCCTGGTGGAACTTCATGCAGAGGCCACCTCCGAAAAGCTGGCCATGGGCTATATGCTGGACGGCCAGGTCAGCGCCGTCTGGGGCACCCACACCCACGTTCCCACGGCGGATGCTCGGATCTTACCAAAAGGCACCGGTTATGTGACCGATCTGGGCATGACCGGCCCTCAGGAATCCGTGCTGGGCATTCAGCCCCGACTGTCCATTGCCAATTTCCGGGGAGACCTACCGGACCGGTATCGCTGGGCCGAGGGGCCAACGAAAATGGAAGGCGTTCTCTTTACCATCGACACAAACAGCGGCCGTTGCACCAGCGTGCGCCGGGCAGACCTGCTGGAACGATAGAAAGGAGCAGGTTATGGAATATGTGATTTTAGCACTTTTACTGCTGAACGCTGTGCTTCTGGCAGTCCTGCTGCTGCAAAACAACCCGTCCAAGCGGAAGCAGGAGCAGCAGGCCATGCAGGCCCAGTTATCGGACGAAATTCGCCGATCCACCGGGAATCAAGCGGATATGATTGGTGCCGTCGGAACGCTGGGTCAGACGTTGAACGGCAGCATCCGCGCCATGGGGTCCGCCCTGACGGACAGCCAGGCCGCCTTCGCCCGAACCCAGACGGAACGGCTCAACGCAATCAACGATGGGGTCATGGCGCAGCAAGCCACCATGAATCAGGCCGTCACCCAGCAGTTAAAGGACATGGGCGACCGGCTCAATCACCTGGAAGCCTCCAACGAGCGCCGGTTAGAGGCCATGCGGCTCAGCACCCAGGAGTCCATCCGGAACTTGCAGACGGAAAACACAAAGAAGCTGGACGAAATTCGGGGCGTGGTAGACGAGAAATTGCAGGACGTGCTGCAAAAGCGCATTGCCGAGTCCTTCCAGACCGTTTCCACCCAGCTGGAGGAGGTCTACAAGGGCCTGGGTGAAATGAAAACACTGGCTACCGATGTGGGCGGGCTGAAACAGGTCCTTTCCGGGGTCAAGACCCGTGGTATTCTGGGCGAGGTCCAGCTGCGGGCCATTTTGGAGGAAATTCTCTCCCCGGAACAGTATGATGAGAACGTGGCAACCATTCCCGGCAGCCGGGAGCGGGTGGAATTTGCCATTCGCCTGCCCGGCACCGACGGGAACTGCGTGTATCTGCCCATCGACTCCAAATTCCCCGGAGACCGGTATATGCATCTGCAGGAGGCGCAGGCCACCGGCGACCCGGCGCAGATTGAAAGCGCCCGAAAAGAGTTGACCGGGGTGCTGAAGCTCTGCGCCAAGGACATTTCGGAAAAATATGTTTCCGTGCCTTACACCACCAACTTTGGCATCTTGTTCCTGCCCTTTGAAGGGCTGTACGCAGAGGTCGTGAATCTGGGGCTAATTGAAGAATTGCAGAGGACCTATCATGTGAACATCGCCGGTCCCAGTACTATGGCAGCGCTGCTGAATGCCTTGCAAATGGGCTTCCACACACTCGCCATTCAGAAGCGCAGCAACGAGGTTTGGCAGGTCCTGGGGGCCGTCAAGACGGAATTCGGCAAGTTCGAGGATGCCCTTGTGAAAATGCAGGGCCATCTGAATCAGACCAGCGCCGACCTGGAAACCCTCATGGGGACCCGCACCCGGGCCATCAACCGGAAGCTGCGGGAGGTCCATCAGCTGGACGACGCTTCCACCCAGAAGCTGTTGGAAGATTAAAAATTCAGGCCGCCGGACATCCGGAGGCCTGAATTTTTATTGAAAAGAATCCGGCGGGCGGAAGCCCGTCGGATTCTTCTTGTATTCCGGAAAAATTACTTGGCAAACACACGCTTCAGGTGGACGAACCGGGGCAGGCCGTCCTCCTTGACCATGCCGGTCTCGCCCTGGATGAGGGGCAGGCAGTAGTCGATGAAGCCCTGGGTCACGCCGTTGCCTGCCTCGTTGATCCATTCCTGAGGAACCTTCTTCTCGGTGTTGGCCACGATGCTCAGGTCAAACAGCTCGGGAACGCACTTGTAGCCGTTCTCGTCACGGGTGCACTTGAAGCCGACCATCTTGTCGGTAACGCCGGCCACGGCCTCCTCCACGGCGACCTTGCCGGACATGAAGGACTCGGCGATGTCGGTGCCGGAAGCGCAGTGGGCAGCGCAGCGCTGCAGCAGGCTCAGCTCAATGGGACGGACCTTAGCGCCGGTAGCAGCCTTCACCACGTCGGCCAGACGGGCAGCCAGGCCGCCCAGCTGGGCATGGCCAAAGCCGTCGGTGCCGGAGGTCTTGGCCTCGGAAACGAAGGTGCCGTCGGCGTAATGAATGCCCTCGGACACGGCCACGATGCAGTTTTTCTTCTCGTTGTAGACGCGCTTCACATCAGCCAGGAAGGCGTCCATGTCGAAGTCACGCTCAGGGATGTAGATGAGGTCAGGGCCTTCGCCCTTCACGCCTGCAAGCGCAGCAGCAGCGGTGAGCCAGCCGGCATGACGGCCCATGCACTCGATGATCGTCACCATGCCGGTATCGTACACATGGCAATCACGGGAGACTTCCATGACGGAGGTGGCGATATACTTGGCAGCGGAAGCAAAGCCGGGGCAATGATCAGTACCGGCCAGGTCGTTGTCGATGGTCTTGGGCACACCCATCACCCGGCACTCATAGCCAACCTTGCTCATATACTTGGAGATCTTGTTGCAGGTGTCCATGGAGTCGTTGCCGCCGTTGTAGAAGAAGTAACGGACATTGTACTTCTTGAAAATCTCCAGGATGCGCTTATAATCGGTGTCGTCCACATCGGGATCGGCGATTTTATAGCGGCAGGAGCCCAGAGCGGAAGACGGGGTGTAGAGCATGTGCTCCAGCTCAGCGGGATCTTCCTCATCCATGATCATCAGCTGGTCGTTCAGAACGCCCTTGATGCCGTGGAACGCACCGTACACCTTGGTAATGTTGGGATTTTCCAGAGCGGTCTTGATGACGCCGTAGGCAGAGCAGTTAATGACCGCAGAGGGGCCGCCGGACTGGCCGATGATAACGGAACCGACGAGAGTTTTTTCAGACATGATTCGGATACCTCCAAAAAAAGTATACATTTCAACTTAGGACCCGTATCGCAGAGCCCACACGCTTAAATTATAGCACGCCTCGCCGGAAATAGCAAATATTTTTATTGAAATATAGAAAAAACGTGGTATAATAGGAGGCGAAAAGAGGCGGCGTAAGCCGCTGAATTTAGAAAGGAATGATTCCTATGCCTCTGGTAACTTCTACCGAAATGTTCAAGAAAGCTTACGACGGCGGCTACGCCATCGGCGCTTTCAACGTCAACAACATGGAGATCGTTCAGGGCATCACCGAAGCCTGCCGCGAAGAAAAGGCTCCTGTGATCCTGCAGGTTTCCAAGGGCGCACGCGCCTACGCCAACCACACGTACCTCGTGAAGCTGGTTGAGGCCGCCGTCATCGAGTGCCCCGAGATCCCCATCGTGCTGCATCTGGACCATGGCCCCGACTTCGAGACCTGCAAGAGCTGCATCGACGGCGGTTTCACCTCCGTTATGATCGACGCTTCCTCCAAGCCCTTCGCTGAAAACATCGAGATCACCCGCAAGGTGGTCGAGTACGCTCACGATCACGGCGTTGTGGTCGAGGCTGAACTTGGCACCCTGGCCGGCATCGAGGATGAAGTGAAGGTGGAGCATGGCGCTGCCTCCTACACCCGTCCCGAGGAAGTTGAGGAGTTCGTCTCCAAGACCGGCTGTGACTCTCTGGCCATCGCCATCGGCACCTCTCACGGCGCTTATAAGTTCACGGCTGCTCAGTGCACCCGGAACGAGAAGGGCGTTCTGGTTCCGCCTCCCCTGCGCTTCGACGTGCTGGAAGAGGTCTCCAAGCGTCTGCCCGGCTTCCCCATCGTGCTGCATGGCTCCTCTTCCGTGCCCCAGGAGTACGTGAAGATGATCAACAGCCACGGCGGCAAGATGCCCGACGCTGTGGGCATCCCCGAGGAGCAGCTGCGTCACGCTGCCGAACTGTCCGTCTGCAAGATCAACATCGACTCCGACCTGCGTCTTGCCATGACCGGCACCATCCGTCAGTTCTTCGACGAGCATCCCGACAAGTTCGATCCTCGTGAGTACCTGAAGCCCGCCCGTGCCAACATCAAGGAACTGGTTCGCCACAAGCTGGTGGACGTTCTGGGCTGCGCCGGCAAGGCTTAATTTCCCCGAAGTAAAAAGTCAATCTTCTTTGACTCGGGCGGATAACGAAGTTCTTATGTAGGATACGGTGCAGTCCCTGAAAGGGGCTGCACCGCATTCTGTTTTATGCAGAATAAAATGCTCATGATTTAGCCCCTCATTTCCGCACCGTGATGCAGAAGCCAGCTTTTCTTTTTGTGTTTCTGCACCTCGTGAAAGCCCACCTGCTCCAGATGCGCCTTCAGCTCGGCGTCCTTGTAGATGGTCATACCGCCGATGATCTCCGTCCACTTCTCGTCCTTGTCCGTATCGCCATTGCTTTCGTTGCAGATGAGAAAAGTCCCGCCGGGTTTCAGCACCCGGTAAACCTCCCGGAAGCACTGCGGCAGGTCAGGCCAGAAATAGGGGTCTTTTACAAGTTTTACCGATATTCCGGAAAATACTCCTCCACGAAGTCCACTTTCTGGACCTGGAAGGATTTACCGTTCAGGTAGGCCAGAGCTCCGGCGCCGGTGGTAAACTGGAAGGTGAGTTTATAGGAATACAGGGCCTGGTAGGTCCGGTCGAAACGCTTGTCCAGCTTGCCGTATTTGCCGTCGCCTAAGAGCGGATGTCCGGCGTGGGCAAATTGGGCACGGATCTGGTGGGTCCGGCCTGTTACCAACTCGCACTCCACCAGAGAAATCCCCTGGTGGCTGGCCAGGACCTCATAGCGGGTCTCGCAGCTTTTGGAGCCGGTCTGGGGCGTGTCCGTCACAAATACCCGGTTCTTCTTGGCATCCTTGAACAAGTAGCCCTTCAAAGTCCCCTTCTGGGGTTTGGGAATTCCCTCCACGATGGCCAGATACCGCTTGTCCATTTCCCGGTCCTTGATCTTCTGGTTCATCACCCGCAGGGCCTCGGCAGTCTTGGCCGCAATGACGATGCCTCCGGTGTTCCGGTCGATGCGGTTACACAGGGCCGGAGCGAAGGAATTTTCCCCTCTGGGGTTCCACTCCCGCTTCTGATACAGGTACGCCTGAATGTGATCAATAAGGGTCCGGCCGTACTCGGCCCCATCATGGGGATGGACCGCCAGACCGGGCCGCTTGTCCACCAAGATGATCTGGTCATCCTCATAGACGATGTTCAGCTTCGGCGCCGCCACGGTCAAGTAAGCATTGTCCTCCCGGGGTGCATCGAAAAACTCGTCATTGATATAGAGCTGCAAAACGTCGCCGATCTCCAGCCGGTCGTCCCGCTGGCAGCGGCCGCCGTTGCGCTTGATGCGCTTGATGCGGATATATTTCTGGGCCAGGGATGCCGGAAGAAGCGGTACGGCCTTGGCAAGATACCGGTCCAGCCGCTGACCGGCATCGTTTTTTCCGATGGTAAACTCTTTCATAGCGGCAGTCGGTCCCCCGCTTCCTGCTCCATGCGCATGGAGAGCTGATTGGTGAAGTCCAGGCCAGGGTTGTAGCCCATTTTCCGCTGGCGGTTGTTCATGGCCGCCACCTCCAGGATCACCGCCAGGTTTCGGCCGGGGGTGATGGGGATGGTGTTCATGGGAATTTTGTTGCCCATGATCTCCATATACTGGCTCTCGATGCCCAGCCGGTCATAGCTTTCGTTCTGGTTCCAGGGAACGATGTTCACCACCAGATCGATGTCCACCTCCCGCCGGACGGCACCGGCGCCGAACAGCTGGGCCACGTTGATAATTCCAATGCCGCGAAGTTCCACGAAATTCCGCACCACCTCCGGGGCCGTGGCCACCAGGGTGCTTTCGGAGGTTTTACGAATTTCCACAGCATCGTCGGCCACCAGCCGGTGACCACGCTTCACCAATTCGATGGCGGCTTCGCTTTTGCCCATGCCGCTTTCGCCCAGCAGCAGGACCCCTTCGCCGTAAATCTCCATCATAACACCATGCCGAGTGATGCAGGGGGCCAGCACACCGGTCAGGTAAGCAATGATGGTGGAAACAATGGTACTGGTGGCCTCCTGAGAGCGCAGGAGGGTCACATTATGGCGTTTTGCCATTTCCATGCATTCCGGCAGCGGCTCCATATTCCGGGCCACCAGCAGCGCAGGACATTTATAGGAAAAGAACCGGTCGAAGATCATGGCCCGCTCGGTGGCGGTGAGCTTCTGCAGGTAGCTTTCCTCCACATTGCCGATGACCTGCAAACGCATGGGCTCAAAGTGGTCGAAATATCCCGCCAACTGCAGGCCGGGACGGGCCACGTCGGCCACGGTCAGGCGGATGGACTCGTAATCCGTGGCGGCAAAAAGCACCTCCAGATGAAACCGCTTCACCACATCCGTCAGGGCCACGCTGTATTCCTCTGCCAAATTACATCGCCTCTTTCTTTCATGGGTGGGATAATTTTCTTCATTATACCGGTCAGGCCCGGGAATAGCAAGCCATTTTTCAAAAAATCAGAAAAATCTAAAAAAAAGACTTGCATTTTTCGGTAATCTCTGGTATTATATCAGGGCGCTTAAAGGCGTATCTATGAATCGTCATGCGGATGGGAGGTGCAGTGAATGGCAAAATGTGATTATTGTGGCAAGGGCGTTACCTTCGGTATTAAGGTTTCCCACTCCCACAGACGTGCAAATCGGACTTGGAAGCCCAATGTGAAGCGGGTGAAGGCCATTGTCAACGGGACTCCGTGCCATGTGTACGCTTGTACCAGATGCCTCCGTTCCAACAAGGTTGAGCGGGCCATCTGATTCCTGCCAACAATAACGCCGCCTTTCAGGCGGCGTTTTTTGCTGCCCAAACGGGAGAACTTTCAATGAGATTATGCAAGCACGGCGAGCATACTCAGCAGGGTACTTTTGCGTCTCCCCTACCCCTATACAAAAATCGGCAAGTCCTACGCAGGACCTGCCGATTTTTTGGTGCCGCTGGCGGGGCTCGAACCCGCACGGTTTATGGCCGAGGGATTTTAAGTTATGTTTTTTGAGCGGATTTTACCGGAATCAGAAAGCAACAAAAGGAATCCAAAAACTTGCCTGTTTTTTGCTATTTTCCAGATTTGTTTTGATTTTACCCGGAAAATATCAAAAATCCACATTTTGCCGGTTCGACAAGTTTTTGCCTGGAAACGGCGAGTTACCTCCAAATTACCTCCGCTTGGAGGTAACTCGGAGGTAACAGAAGCCCAATCTCATAACCGCACAGCACCCTGCCGTTGACCGAAATTCTGAAAATGAAGGTGCTGTTATGTGTACAAGAGAACACTATGAAAAGCTGTTTGCCGACTATCCGGATCTGGTGCGGATCCAGCAGTTTCGCACCATGCTGGGCGGCGTGACCGAAGCCACCGCTCTGAAAATTCTGGAGCAGGGGCGCATCAAGTTTTACTTCATCCGCCGCAGGCACTTGATTCCCAAGGTGTGCGTCATCGACTATCTCATGGGCATCGATTATTCCTCTCAGGAGGTGAATCTGTTGTCCCAGGCACCGGGCAAGCGCCGCAGGCCCGGCACCGGGTGTCTATATCAGATCAATGATCATTTGTGGGAGGGAAAGTATTCTCCCCGCAACGCCCACGGCAAGCGAGTCTCCAGAAATGTCTACGCCAAAACCCGGGAGGCCTGCGAGAAAAAACTTATGGTGCTCATCGGCCAGATGGACCAGGAGATCCTGGCGCAGAAAGCCCGGATGCGGGAGCAAACAGAATAACCAAGACACGCCGTTGACGGATTCCGCCAACGGCGTTTTTTCGCGAAAGGAGGTATCATGACCGAAATTCAGGAGATCCCCATTCACCTGATCGACGATTTTCCCGGACATCCTTTCCAAATCCGCATGGACGAGGATATGGATCAGTTAGTGGAAAGCATTCGGCAAAACGGGGTCATCACACCGGTGACCCTGCGGCCAAAGCCGGGCGGGAGATACGAGCTTGTGTCCGGTCACCGGCGAAAGAAAGCCTGCGAATTGGCAGGACTGAAAACAATAAAAGCAGAAGTAAAGAACTTGAGCCGGGAAGAGGCCATAATCTTTATGGTAGATTCCAACCTGCAGCGAACCCGCATCCTGCCAAGCGAAAAAGCATTCTCATACAAAATGCGTTTAGAAGCTATGAACCATCAAGGAAGACGGTACGATATCACCTTGTCCCCAATGGGGACGAAGTTGCGTTCTGATGAAGAATTGGCGCAAAAAACCGGTGATAGCCGCAACCAAATCCAACGATATATCCGCTTAACCTATTTGTTGCCGGAACTGCTGGATATGGTGGATGAGGGCCGCATTGCTTTCCGTCCTGCGGTAGAGATTTCTTACCTGACAAAGAATGAACAAAAAGATCTGCTGGAAACCATCCGCTACGAGGATGCTACTCCATCCCTGGCGCAGGCCATTAAAATGAAGGAATTCTCTCAGGCCGGTAAGCTCAACGCCGATGTTATCCTGTCCATTATGTGCGAGAAAAAGCCAAACCAAAAGGAAAAGTATGTATTGAAGGCTGAGAAGCTAAAACCCTATCTGCCCCAAAATATCACGCCGCAGCAAACCGAGGATTATATTTTGAAAGCGCTTGAATATTATCACCGGTATCGGCAGCGTCAAAAAGAGCAAGGCAGATAAATTGAAAAAACGATGCCAATCGCCAAGGGGGCAGTCTACCCTTTTGGAGGTGGCATCAACCGCACCGCCGGTTTCCCCCCCTCTCACACTCTCCCCCCGTATAACTACCTGTACTACCTGAAAGAAAGATATAGCACAGGCAGGAAAAAACAACTATGGCATCTCCCAGAATCGGAAACATGGCACAGGGAAGAATGGCACAGCCTTTGCACAGCCTTTGCAAGCAACGGATTTGCTGCAGCAAATCCCTCTTGGCTGCCTGCCCCGTCATTGTCTTAGCAAGCACTGGATTTGCTTGTGCAAATCCCCCTAGCTGCTTGTCCGGGGTTGGCACCCCTGATACCCCGCCCCAAAATCCGTCATCCCTTTTGTGTGGATTTCCGTTCCAGCAGATTCGATGTTGTCACATAGGTCTGTACCTGCATATTGGGATGGTGGACAATGTCAATGAGCATCTTCCCTGCCTGGATTCCCAGATCCCGGACATTGATGTCCACCACGGTCAGCGGCGGGTCAGTAATCTGAGAAAAGGGATAATCGTCAAAGCTCATGACCCCAATATCCTGA
Source organism: Clostridiales bacterium (assembly GCA_022770345.1). GTDB lineage: Bacteria > Bacillota > Clostridia > Oscillospirales > Oscillospiraceae > Faecousia. The sequence continues at coordinate 14,087 of JALEII010000084.1, forward strand.
GGAATTCGCAGCCCCTTGTCCCGGATGGCATCCACGCAGCCAAGGGCAATGTAATTGTTGGCGCAGATGATTGCCTCCGGCTTCGGCTTCTGTTCCAGCAGGCCGGTGGTCATTCGGTAGCCCTCCGCACGGGTGGAATCTCCCAGCCAGATGTTGCGTTCCTCCAGCCGGATTCCATGGCCGGAAAGACCCTGCTTGACACCGCCCAGCCGATGGGCGGAACCCAGGTCATAGGTTTTTCCACCAATGAACGCAATGCTCCGATAGCCTTTGGACACCAGATAAGAGGCCGCCACGGTGCCGGAATAGGTGTTGTTATTATCTATCCAGCACACCTGACTGTCAAAGTCCGGAGCACCTAACACGATGTGGGGAAAGTGAAGCTGGGTCAACAGTGCCGCCAGCGGATGGGACATAATGCCCACATGAACTGCGATCCCATCAGCGCTTTTCCGGGAGATGATATCCTTTGCCATCGCACAAGCGGAGGTGCTGTCAGCGCCTTGCAGAACCAGACGATAGCCCCGCTTTCGCAGGGACTCTTCCAGCCCCGCGATGATCTCAAACATATGGGGGTTCTGGAACGCGGTGTTGGGAGCCATTCCAGCAAGCAGGACGATGGTTTTGGTATCTCCCGTAGCAAAGCTCTGGGCGCTGGCATTGGGATAATAATTCAGCTCCTCCATGACCGTACGGACATGATTTGCTGTTTTTTCCGAGATGCTGTAATGTCCGTTGATGACCTTGGAAACCGTGGAAACGGAAACGCCCGCAGCCTCAGCCACCTTTCGTATGGTAACAGCCATAGTCTCACCCCTATCTTTTTACAATATAGCACATTTTCCCCCGACCTGGAAGTGGCCGGGGGAAAAGATCATGCTTTGCGGGAGGAAAAAATCGCAAAGCTCTGTTCAGCAAGGGTTCCGTCCTGCACTCCCTCCGCCCAGTACAGGGTCCCGGCAATTTCTGGCAGGGTGGCCGGTTTCTTTCCACAATGGATGCAGACCGTAATTTTCTCGCCATCAAGAACACGCTCATAGACCAGCAGGTGGCTTCCCGGCTCTGCGGAGAGCATTCGGAAATTTCCCCGGCGCAGGGGTGCAAACTCCTTGCGCATGGCAATGGCTTTCTTGAAGAACGACTTTAGTTCGGTGTTCCCGCCGCTCCAGGGCATGGGATGACGGCACTCTTCCTCCTGCACTCCCTGGATGCCCAGCTCGTCTCCATAGAAGATAGTTGGCATTCCTACAAAGGTCATCATGAAAAGGATTGCCAGCTTATAGCGCCGGGTGTCTCCGCCGCACAGGGACAGGAATCGGCTCACATCATGACTGTCCAGCAGATTAAGCTGGGCGGGAGTGATCTGCTTTTTGTAGCGCAGGAGCATATTGGTAATCCGCCCGGAAAATTCCGCCGCGTCGATGGACTGCTCCGCAAAAAACAGATTGCAGTGCTTCCTAAAATCGTAGTTCATGGTGGAGTCGAACATATCGCCCTGAAGCCAGTGGTTGCCGGTTTCCCAGACTTCCCCGATCAAGAGGGCATCCGGATTTACCGATTTGACCGCCTTGCGGAAAGCGCGCCAGAAGCTGTCATCCACCTCGCTGGCCACATCCAGCCGCCAGCCGTCAATCCCAAATTCCTCCACCCAGTAGCGCCCGACTTTACAGAAATAATCCTGCACTTCCGGGTTGGCGGTATCCAGCTTCGGCATCATTCTTTCATAGGCAAAGCAGGCATAAGTTGGGTATTCCTCCGGGGTTTCCGGGCGCTTCACCGGAAATTCCAGATGGTAAAACCAATCCCGGTATGGGGAGCTTTCCTGATTACGCACCACATCGTCAAAGGCGAAGAAATACCAGCCGCAGTGGTTGAACACGCCGTCGATGATGACACGGATACCGTTTGCGTGGAGGGTATCCACCATTTCCCGGAAGGCATCATCCCCGCCGAAAACAGGGTCTACATGGAAATAATCCAGCAAATCGTATTTGTGGTACTCCCCAGCAGCGAAGATGGGATTCAAATATGCGCAGTTGATCCCCAGATCCTTCAGATAGTCTACATTTTCCGTCACGCCCCGAAGGGTGCCCCCCAGTTTTCCCCGGACGAGCTGCCCGTAGTGTTTCATTTCAGCCGGTTGCATAGAAATCGCCCGGTGGGCAGAAGCAAAACTGTCCGGGAAGATGTTATACACAAGCGCATCCTGAACCCAATCAGGAACCTGGGCAATATCTGCCCGGTGGTTAAAGGGCAGTTTGAAATACTGGGAGCGGTCATCCACTTTCCTGTCCGTGAAAATATCACCGTAGTATAGTGTTCTTTCCGTGCCGTCGTCCAGTTCAAAGTAGTAATAAACTCTTTCATAGGGGCTGTCCACCACGGCTTCCCAATAATCGTGGTACAAATCGCTGCCGACGATCTCCATGGTCACCGGGGTGAAAAGGATTGGCGTAACCCGACATGCGGTATCGCCGTAATAGAGGGTTACTGTTTTCAAATCTCCCCGGGCGGAACGCAACCGGTAGACAATGTGGGTTTCATCCAGCCCGTGGCAGTATTCCGACATGGGAATATGTAAAACCGCATCCAGCTTCATCCCTTCACACCTCCTGCCGTCAATCCGGAAGTCATGTACCTCTGGCACAGGAAGAAGATGATCAGCACCGGGATAGACACCGTAATGGCTGCCGCAGCGAACACCGGCCAGGAGCCGGTCATTTCTGTTGCCTGCAGGGAGTTCAGTCCTGCCGCCAGGGTGTATTGATCCTCACCGGTCATAAAGGTGGTGGCATAGATGTACTCGTTCCACACATAGATCAGCACCTGCAAGGCGGTGGTGATGATGCTGGGCTTTGCCAGCGGCAGGACGATTTTCGTAACGACCTGAATGTCGCTGGCACCGTCGATTCTGGCAGCCTCCTCGATCTCCGTGGGGATGGTGTCAAAATAGCCCTTGGTATTCCACAGGCTGAACACCGCCATGGTGCCGGTATAGACCAGAATCAGACCCGACTGGCGATTGATCAGTCCCATGGGCCGCAGCAGCCGGTAAATGGCAAACATAGACAGAATTGCCGGGAAGGAATTGAGCAGCACCAGGCATTTGAGGATCAGTTTCCGCCCCGGGAACCGCCGCCGGGAGAAGCAGTAAGCCGCAGGCACCGCAATCAGCAGCGACAGAAACACCGTCACCACAGCGAGAAAAATCGTGTTGCGGAACCAGACCGTAATATTCTCACCAAACAGCACTTCCTTGTAGTTATCCAGGGTGAAATCCTTGGGAATGAAAGAAAAATCCGAGGAAAGGAGGCTGTTCTGGGCATTCAAAGACACGCTGAGGGCATAGAGAATGGGAATCAGGGTGATGAAGCACAGCAGAATAAAGAACAGGTTCAGTGCCGTCAACCCTGCGCCCTCTTTCAGTTTCCGTTTGCTCATGCGTTATCCTCCTTTAGCTGGAATTTTGCAGAGAATAGAATCAGCAGAATGAAGATAATGATGGAAATGGCAGAGCTGTAACCATAGTTGTTGGTAATAAAGGCGTTTTCGTAGGCGTAAGTCAGAATCGTGTGGAATCCCGAGCCGGTTTTCGCCCCCGCCTGCTGGGTCAGCAGGTAGACCACATCAAACTGCTTGAAGGTGGTAAAGACCGTGATAATGACCGCCGGAGCGATGATTGGCTTCATGGCCGGGATCGTGATATAGCGAGCCTGTGCTATCGCTCCTGCGCCATCCAGCCGGGCGCTTTCGTAGTAGCTTCGGTCAATGGACTGGAGCGCCCCATCCATAATCATGATCATAAACGGAAGTGCCAGCCACAGATTCACCACGGTGCAGCAGATAAACGCGGACACATCAGAGGAAAGCCAGCGCACCGCCTCATGCCCCAGTTTTTCCATCCACTGGTTCAGCAGGCCAAATTGGGTGTTGAACATTCCTGTTTTCCACAGAAGAATGCCCACATATCCCGGCATTGCCCAGGGGAACATCAGGATGGTCTTATAGAGCTTGCGAAAGCGCAGTTTTTTGATGTTCAAAAGGTTAGCCAGGACAAAGGCAATCACCAGCTGCAACACCATGTTCACCACAGTCCACGCAATCGTCGCAAGCAGGGCAGACAGGAAGCCGGAATCAAAGACAAACAGTGCCCGGAAGTAGTTCTCCAGTCCCACAATGGTGAAATCGAACCAGTGGTACACATTCATATTGGTCAGGGAGATGTACCCGGTGTAGAGAATGGGAAACACCACCATCAGGCCAATGAGAAGCAGTGACGGTGCCGACCACGCATAGGATACCAGAGTATCTCTTTTACGGTTTTTCATAGGCGAGACCTCCTGCCTTACTTCATGGCATCGATCAACTGGTTTGCCTGCGCCAGCGCGGCATCAAAACTCTCGTCGATGCCTTTTCCGGACAGGTTCACATCGGTCAGAAGATTTCCAACAACCGTCCACATGACATCCATTTCCGGGATATTGGGCATAGGAATCGCAATTTCCGCGGTGGCGCGCATAGCCTGGACGAGTTCATCATTAGCAACCCGTTCATCATCATAGCAAAGCGCGTTGGCAGGGGCGCAGCCGCTGGCCAGCGCCAGATCGATTCCGATCTCCGGAGCAGTCAGTGCGGCAAGCAGCTTCTTGACCGCCTCTGTTTTTTGCTCAGCGGCGAATTTCAGAACATGGATGCCCTGGACACCGGAGTAAGGCGCCAGCGGTTTTCCGGTGGCATCCACCGTCGGCATAGGGGCAATGCCCAAATCAATCTCTGCTGCCCGGGCGGAGGGCACCATCCAGGGGCCGCCGATGGTAGCATCCGCCTTTCCTTCCAGAAACAAGGTGTTGACGGTATTGTACTCCGTCTCCCCCGGCATCAGAGCGACGAACTGTGCGTGATAGTTCAGAGCATCTTTGACCGCCTGGGCATCCGGGAAGGGAACGCCGTTTTCGTCAATGATAGAGCCGCCAAAGCCGTGAATCCAAGCAGCGGAGTAATAGGCGGTGCTGTGCTGTTCCACGAAGCCATAGCGTCCCCGCCCGGTATTGTTCTGCATATATTCCAGCAACTCATCGGTGGTAGCCGGAACTTCCTCATCCTGCATATAGCGGCGGTTGTACATAAAGAGCAGGGTCTCAAAGTACAGCGGGAGCTGATACAGGGTGTCCTTGTAAGTAGCAGCATCCAGCGTCATGGGCAAATAGTCTGCCAGGGCATTTTCTTCCAGCAAAGATTCGATGGGCGCAAGGATTCCCATTTCCGCAAAAACACCGATCTTGTCATGGGCGAAGATAAACAGATCCGGCGCGGCGCTGGGATCATTGCCCACCAGCTTCAAAGAGTCCGTCAAGCTGGTTTTCTTTTCAAATACGATTTCCAAATCGGGAACCGCAGCAGTCAGATAGGCTTGCAGCGCATCAATGACTGCATCTTCTTTGTCATGCCAAATCACCAGCTTGTTGGCATTTTTCGAGTCAACACCTTGACTGCCGCAGCCGACAAGGGTCAATGTCAGGCAGATGCACAGCAGAATGGAAAGGAACCGTTTCATAGAATATCCTCCTTTAGCGAAAAACGGGTACACGGTTACCGTGTACCCGCTTTCATAACGGATGGTATGTGTTCAGGTGTATTTTACTTCTTTTTCTTCTTGATGACAACTGCCGCGACACCAGCGACGATGACCACCGCCACAATTACACCGATAATGATCGCGGTACTGCTGCCGCTCTCCTGCGCAGGTTCTTCCGCAGGAGCATCCGTTGCCGGAGCTTCGGTGGTGGGCGCTTCCGTTTCGTCAGGCACCACCTCAATCGCAGGCTCCTCATAGGAAACCGTTGCGTTTTCGGGGTCGGTCACAACAACCCAGACATCCTTACCGGCCTCTACAGACAGATCAGAAGTCTGAACGCTGCCCTCGTTGCCATTGATGATAACGGAGTTGATCCAGCCGGGAACCTCGATGGTGTACCAGTCACCGTCCTGGGTCAGTGCCTCGCCAGGCCAGGAGGAGAATGCGTTGGTGCCGTCAGGGGCGGACCATGCCCAGCAGCAGGGAGCGGACCAATCATCGGGAACCTGTGCGTGGACGGTAATGTTGGGAACCGCCTTGTTGGGATCTTCGTAGCTCAGGTCATAGGTCAGATCCTCGTAAACGGTAATCCACAGTTCCTTGCCCTCCACGGAGATGTCCTCAGTCTGCACAGAGCCTTCGTTGCCGTTAATGATCAGAGAATTGATCCAGGTGGGAGCCTTACCGGTGAACCAGCCGTCATCCCCCTCGACCATTCCTTCACCGGGCCACGCTTCAAAAGCGTTGGTTCCGTCAGGAGCAGACCATGCCCACATATTCACAGTTTTCCAGGACAGGGGCACATAAGCGTGAACCACGAATTTTTCTACATACGCAGGAATTTCGCCACGGAGCTGGGCTTCATAGGAAACCTCAGCGGAGTTGTCCTCTGCCACGGTGATCCAGACTTCCTTGCCGGCTTCGACAACGATACCATCGGTCTGGACAGCGTCGTCAGTCCCCTGGTTTGCGTTTACAATGATGTTCTGAACGAAGCTGGGCACATAGATGTAGTACCAGCCTTCTTCCCAAGCCTCAAAAGCTTCGCCGGGCCAGGCAGCAAAGGCATTGGTTCCGTCATCGGCCCAGGCCCAGCAATTGGGAGCATCCCAGCCTTCAGGAACCTTGACGAGAACGGGTACCATTTCGTTGTCTTCTGCGGCGAAGGCCGTCAAAGACAAGCAAGATACCATCATCACCAGCGCGATGAGAATAGCGATTGTGTTTTTCATAGATTTTCCCTCCTGTGTTTTTTATCGCTAAGCCCAATATAGCATCTCGTTTTCCCATTGTCAACGAAAGACTACGAAAGTAGTTTCTCTGCGAATGGCAGCATAATTCCCAAAATCGGTCCCATTAAATTGTGCAATATCCGCATGAATTTTTGCATTTTTCAAATTACTCCACCAACTTAAAAATCAATTCTGTTCCCGGTTAAAGAAACTAGTTTCGTAAATCGTTCATTTTTGTTTACTGCAATATTTCTAATTGTTTTCCAATCTCTCCCACGGCAGCTGTTTGATTTATACAATTGCCCCCCGTCGATGTCGATGAATCTGCATTTCCTAAAATCGGTCCACAGTGGACGGGTAAATGGAAAAATCGGTCCGCTGTGGCTCGGGTGTTTTCCTCAAGGATGTTGTACAATAACGCCGGTGGTTGGGACATCCACCGGGAACCTTGAAAACCGAACAAACGGAAAGGCAACGCCTTCAGTGGCAGATCAGCGCATCCATCACAATCTCCCGCACCCGGCTGCGGATGCTGTTTTCGCGACGAACCCATTCCATTGGGTCATCCGCCTTCAGTGCCTCCGTGACGCCCTCAGAGGCCTCGTATCGGCGTATCAGCCGGTCAGTCATCTGCTCCGCATCCCGGTCAACAGAAGCCAGGTGCTCCTCCAGCGTTCCCGAAAGGAGCATGGCAGTGTACCGCATCTCGTGATGCTGCCGCAGGAATTTCCTGCGGTACTCCCCCCAAAAGCCGAGCCGGGGGCTCTCCGGCGGAGAAACATTGGGAAGCAGATAATCCCCCTCCCGGCGGTAAGTTCCGCCCAATTCTTCAAATAATGATTTCATGTTGTTTCCTCCTTCGTAAGATTTCCGCCTTTATCTTACGAGGAAGAATATCTTTTTGCAAATGTGCGAGGCCTGAATTACGCAAAGCAGTTCCCCGGCGACCTATCATATTTGATAGGTAAAATCGCAAAAATCTATCACATGTGATAAGGACAAGGGCCTTTCCAAAGACTATAATAAGTCCAGCGATAGGAAAAACGTCAGATCTGACATAGATACCGGTAAGCCAGTCAGCGCAGCTCCGGAACTTTCTCGGTGTTACCCCTATCATTATCCCAACCTGACAGATGTGCATAGTAAAATCGCAGAATTCTGACACATGTGCTAAGGACAACCCGATCCTTCGGGATTATAATTTGAAGCAGCAAAGGGGAATGTGTCAAATTTGACACAGGAAACCGAAAATTGCTTCAGATCTGCTCGGGTGTTTTTTAGCTGAAACAAGTATAATTACCACAGCGGATCACAGCCGAAAGGCTTGTCCATAAAAACTGAATGACCGACCCAATGAGATACCGCCTTCTTCGGGGAAGTACGCGATGACATGAGCGTGCCAAGGAGGAGCCGACGCTGCTGAGATCCAGGGGCAGGAACGGCATTGGGGCAGATCGGCACGAAAAACAAAAGGGCGAAGCAAAAAGTATGAAGTATGATTAACGAAGAATTGGAGCACGACCATCAGATGTGGTTGGCCCGAATATACGACTGGCAGCATTGCGGAAGGGCGCAGGATGAATATCCGGTACGGAAACTCATATGTCCCGGGAGCTGAGCAGGCTATTCTTTACCCAAAATCACAGCCGCAAGTATTGCCAGTATGAGCCCTGCGCCAAGCTGCACAGAGCGAAGCTACGCAAAGCAAGGCGATCCGGTTTGGTATGCGCTTGCTGCGGAAAACCGTTTGATGCACAACGAAAGGATGCAAAGTTCTGCAGCAACGCCTGCCGTCAGAGAGCTTACCGTGAAAAGAAGGAAGCAGCATAAAAGTGAAAAGTGCCAAATTGGCAGTTTTCACATAACTGTAACATTCCAGCAGCATTTACTGTTACGGATCTGGTAAGGTGTCATTTTGGCACCTTAAGAAATGTAACAATGACGAGCAAATTATATGATGACATCTGAAAAGGAAACAGGAGGTGTCCGCTTATCAAACAAGAAACCGCATATAAACTCATGTTCCGGGACTATCCCGATGTAGTGACCGCCGAGCAGATGTGTCAAATGCTGGGCGGCATCAGCATCAAAACCGGATATGAACTGCTGCGAACCAAGAAGATCAAAAGCTTTACGGTAGGACGCAGCTATCGTATTCCAAAAGCATTTATTCTGGAATACATGGGCATCTGACAGTTTCGCACAGTTGCCTCGAAAAAATCCCTTTGGTATACTGTAACCGGTCAACGACAGATGCTGTGTACCATTCGTAAAGGAGGTTTGAAATCATGGTAGCAGGTCATCTGCGAGAAATCAAAGGCTATTATTACATTGTACTCAGCTACAAAGATCAAAACGGAAAACGCTGCAACCCCACCAAAGCCACCGGCCTCAGTGTCAAAGGCAACAAACGCAAAGCCGAGAAAATGCTGATGGACGAGCGCATCGCAATGTCCGAAAAGCTGGAAAAACAGGCTGAAGAAGCCACCCTTGCCCAGGAGACGGTTCCGGAAATCCCGTTCACCCAATTCCTGCGGGACTGGCTGGATATGAAGCAGACCACTGTGGAATTTTCCACCTATGTATCCTACAAATCCACAGTGGAAAAATTCATCATCCCCTATTTTGAACGGAAGCACCCAGGGCTGAAACTGACGGAAGTCACCGCCAAGCATATTCAGGATTACTACACCTATGAGCTGAAAGTCCGCAAGGTCAGCACCAACACCGTCAAGCACCGCCATGCCTGCATCAGCAACGCCCTGAAATATGCGCTGCGGATGGACTTGATCCCCGGCAATCCCGCCGGGAAGGTTGAGCTGCCCCGGCTGGGCAAATACGCCGCTTCCTACTACAACGAAAAGGAACTGGCAAAGCTGTTTGAACTGGTGCGGGGGACATCCCTGGAACTGGGGGTATTCCTTGCCGCCTACTACGGCCTGCGCCGCAGCGAGGTGGTGGGACTGCGCTGGGATGCCATCGACTTTGAGCGCAAAACCATCTCCATCCGGCACACGGCCATGGACATTTACGCTGACGGGCAGCACTATCTGCTGCTGAAAGACCGGACAAAGACCAAATCCAGCTGCCGCACACTGCCGCTGGTGGCTCCCTTTGAGAAACTGCTTTTGCGCATCAAGGCAGAGCAGGAGCTGAACCGCAGGCTCTGCGGCAACTGCTACTGCACCAAGTATCTGGACTACATCTATGTCAACGAGCTTGGGGAGCTGATGAAACCCGATTATCTCAGCGCCAAACTTCCGAAGCTGTTGGAAGCGCACAATATGCGCCGGATTCGCTTTCACGATCTGCGGCACAGCTGCGCCAGCCTGCTTCTGGCCAACGGGGTCAGCCTGAAAGATATCCAGTCCTGGCTGGGGCACAGCACCATCTCCACCACAGCAAATATCTATGTGCATCAGGAATTTGCTTCCAAGATCAACTCCGCAAACACCATTTTGCAAATTCTGCCTGCGGCATCCAGATAATCATAAGATAGGCAGTTACCTCCCGATTACCTCCCGTACAGGCAAAGAAAAAACAGCCATTTTGTTTCCAAAACAGCTGTTTTTGGTGCCGCTAACCGGACTTGAACCGGTACGAAAGTCGCCTTTCAGCAGATTTTAAGTCTGCGGTGTCTACCTATTCCACCATAGCGGCAAATATGAACCTGCTGGGAAGTTTTTTGAGAATCGGAGGTAATTTTGGAGGTAACTGCCCCCCAGCAGAAGGCAGTTCGAGCAAAAAGTCCTTGCGCCGCAAGGCTTTCCCCTCCGAAAATGCCGTCCAAAACATCGGATTTTAAGTCCCTTGTGTCTACCGATTCCACCACAGCGGCGTAAGGCGGCGCTTTTCACCGCCGTTCATAATAGCACACTTTTGCCTTGCCGTCAAGGCTCATAGCTGATCCAGATTCTTGAAGAACGCCGGGAGGCACTGCTCCAGGAACCATTCCAGTTCCGGCCGGTCCATGTCGTGGAGTGCCTGCATAGTCTGCTCCGCCGCAGAATCGAACTCCGTGTTGCCCGCCTTCTGCTCCTCCACGCACTTGATGTAGGCGCTGAGCTTATCCGCCGCCTTGACAATCGGGTTTGTATCCTCATCGGATTCCAATACCAGGGGCGTATAGACCGCTCGCAGTGCCTCCGGCAGCATTTCCAGCAGCCGATTCCCGGCGATGTGCTCCACCTTCTTATAGGCATCCTTGATGTCCGGGTTGTAATACTTGATAGGGGTCGGCAGGTCCCCGGTGAGAATTTCCGAAGCGTCATGATACAATGCCGCCACAGCGCACCGGTCCGGGTCCGGTCCCGGCAAATGAAGAATTCTCTGCCTTATCAGCGCCAGGGCATGGGCCAGCACCGCCACCTGATGGCTGTGCTCCTGAATGTTCTCGGAAAAGGTATTCCGCATAAGGCCCCAGCGGGTGATATAGCGCATCCGTCCCAAGAGGGCATAAAACTCATTTGCCATATTCCGTCTCCATCTTCTTGATCATTTTCGGAAGGTCCCTGGGGTCGGCGCAGAAATGGGTCGCTCCGGAGGCCGTCAGGAAGTCCCTGTCCCGGAACCCCCACAGGACGCTCAGGCAGGGCACACCGGCGTTTTTCGCCGTGGCAATGTCCACGTCGCTGTCTCCCACATAAATGCAGCCATCAGCTCCCACGGCCTTCATGGCCTGGTAGAGCATATCCGGTGCCGGTTTTCGGGGACAGTCCGCATCCTCCCCCCGGGCGAAAATTCCCGGGAAATAGTAGGCGCAAAGCTGCTTCACAGCGCTGTCCGGCTTGTTGGACACGATAGCCACCGGGTAGCGCTTCCGCAATTCCGCCAACATCTCCGGCACACCGGGATAGGGGCCGGTTTTTTCCCGGCAGTGAGCATCGTAATAGGTATGAAAGGCATCCAGGGCCGTCTGCCAGTCCGGGTCCGTGGGCTTTCCGGGCAGGGCCTTTTTCATCAGCACCCCGGCTCCGTTGCCCACAAACTGCCGGACCTCCTCCAGGGACCGCTCCGGGCAGCCGAAGGAACGCAGCGTGGCGTTGGTGGCGTTTTTTAGGTCCTCCAGGGTATCCAGCAGGGTCCCGTCCAAATCAAAAAGAACGCCAATACTCATCTTCTTCCCTCCCGACTCATGATTAGGCGAATATCCTCCCCCACGAAGGTCAGCCGGGTGAAGCTGCCCTGCAGGCGGGAGGCGATCTGGGGATTGTAGCGCTGGGCCACTTCCCCGATGTTCAGGTTGGTGGAAATGATCATGGGCTTGCCCTCCATAAGGCGGTCATTAACCAGAGTATAGAGAGCCGCCGTGACGAACTGACCGGGCATTTCCGTGCCCAAATCGTCCAAAATCAGCAGGTCCGCATTGCGGATGGCCTCCGCCGCCTGCTTATTTTCCTCACAGGGAGAAAACCGCTCCCGTTCCAGCTTGGAAAACAGGTGTGCGGCACTTTCATAGCTGACGCTGAACCCCCGCTGGGACACGCTCCCGGCGATGCAGGCGGACAGGAAGGTCTTGCCCAGGCCCGTATTGCCGATGAACAGCAGATTTTCCGGTTTTCCGCCAAAGTCCCGGACGAACCGGCGGCAGCGTTCCAGATTCCGCTCCATAATCATCCGGGGGCTGGCACCGTAGGTCCGGTCGATCTGCTCGGAATAGTAATCCAGACGGAAATCCCGGAAATCCTCCGCACGGATGCCCATGCCCGCCAGTTCCCGCCGCTGCTCCTGGCAGCACAGGTCCTCCAGGCAAGTACACATCCGGCTGCCGACGTACCCGGTGCCGCCGCACTTGTCGCAGACGGGCCGGTCATTGAGATACCCCTCCGGGAACGTGTTGACCAGCTCCCGGCGCTCGGCCTGCAAGGCCAGATTGGCCTCCTTGGCCTTGGCCATGAGGGCGGTCCCCTCCTCCCCTTTCAGGAAGGCGCACTGGGCCGCCTGGGCCATGGTCTGCCGCAGCAGCCGGTCAATTTCCCGCAGCCGTGGCTGCTCCCGATAGGCTTCCGCCAGGTGGGCCCGATATTCCGATTCCCGGTCGGCACGCTGCTGTTCCAGCCGCTCCCGAGCGCGGCGGACCACCTCCAAACTGTATGCCATGGTTTATCCCTCCTGCAAAATGCTCTGAATGGCTTCCAATTCCGCTTCGCCCAGCTGGCCGGAAGCACCCTTGGGAAGATTCTTCTGGTCCCCGGCACGGACCTGCTCCAGGGTATGGAATCCGGCCTGCTGCCAGCGGGTGAGAATTTTGTTCATGTACGCCCAGTTCAGCCCGCCGGTATTCAGGCAGGTCCGCTCGTAGGCCTCCCGGATGGCGTCGGCGTCAAAGCCCATGGTGAGCCAGGCTCCGGCGTAGCGCTCCTCGGCGGCGGTCAGGTTCCGTCCACGAATCTGCAGCAGGGACATCAAGGAAGTCATCTGGCTCTCCCGCTGGTTCTGGGTCTGGATATAAGCCGAGGCAGCCTCCAGCGTGTCAATGCCCTGCTCTGCCCATTGATAGGCTTCCTTTTCAATGGTCCGCAAAGACGGATTCCGCAGGGAACCCCGCTTCCTGGCCCGCTCCTTGCAGTAGCACACCAGCAGGGAAATCACGTCCCCCGGCAGGCCCAGATAACGCACAAAGCCCAGCAGAATTTTCAGTTCCTCGGTGTTCAGGTTCCGGCCCAGCAGCCGCTGGACCTCCCCGTAAAGGCTCCGGAAGTCCATGTCCCGCTCCATGGCGTCCAGCACATCGTTTTCCGAGTAATTGGGCCGCTCCCCAGCCAAAATTTTCGTAGGCAGCACCTCCGGCCACAGGCCCAGCTGACGCAGAATGGCCCCGGCGCAGTTCAGGCGGCTGTCGGGCAGGCGCAGGTCCTCCCCGGCCTTCCCGGGATCATTGCCTGCGGCAATATACAGATACAGCAGCGCTGCATCGGCGTTGGCCGCACCCAGCAGCTTCCGGACATCCTGCTGGGGCAGCGTAATGGCATTCACATTCATGGTTCTTTCCTTCCTGACAGGATCAGACGATTTTCTTCATTATAGCACAAAAGGCCCCCGGGGACAACCGTTCCCGGGGGTGTTTTCAAAAATTGTCAGTTTTC
>JALEII010000095.1 GCA_022770345.1 Clostridiales bacterium
GCTGCCGGTTTCCTTCAGCCAGCGGTGCCATTTGGGGTAATCCGGAAACACCCGGAGGACTTCGGCGTAAAACCGGGCCGAATGGTTCATTTCCTTCCGGTGGCACAATTCATGGACGACCACGCTGTCCAGAGCCTCCGGCGGACACTTCATCAGCGTGCAGTTAAAGCTCAAATCCCCCCGGGAGGAGCAGCTGCCCCATCGGCTTTTCTGGCAGCGAATGGTGATCCTTCCGTAGGTCACGCCCAGCTTTTCGGCATAAAAGCGCACCCGCTCCGGGATGACCGCCTTCGCCTTCCGGGTCAGGTCCTGAATCTCCGACCCCGTCAGTGGCTGCCGCCGGGCCTGCCGGTCCGCCTGACGGGCCCGGGCCTTGGCCACCCAATCCTGATGCTCCGTCAAAAACCGCTGAATTTCGGTATTGGGCAGCCCGTATGGCGCCCGGACCAACACCGTTTCTCCCCGGACCTCCAGACCCAGGGTCCGGCGGCGGCTGCGAACGATCCTGACCTCCATGTTACCGGTCCACCATGTGGACATTCAGGTGGTCGTAGGTCATTTCCACCCCATGATGCTCGAACGCCACCCGCAGGGCCTCGTTCAGGGCCAGGTCCGTGGCCGCATAGTCCTCCGGCTTCGTCCAGCAGCGGACGGTGTACTCGATGGAAGAACTTCCGTAATTGGTCAGGTACACCTCCGGTGCCGGGTCGATGAGGTTGGCCTCCACCTGGGCCAGAGCCTCCCGGCAGGCAGCCTTCACGTCCTCAGTGGGGGCATCGTAGGACGCGGTAACGGTGCGGACGATACGCCGCTTGCCCAGAGCCGTGTAATTCACAATGCGGGAAGCAGACAATTCCTTATTGGGCAGAAACACGATCTGGCCGTCAAAGGTTTCCAGCTTGGTGTGGTTCAGGTTAATTTCCCGGACAATGCCGGTCATCTCCCCGGACCGGATGATGTCTCCGATGGCGAAGGGCCGGGAGGACAGCAGGATCATGCCCCCGGCCACGTTGCCCAGGATGTCCTCCGCCGCCAGGGTCAATCCCAAGGTCAGCACCGACACCAGCGCCGTCAGGGAGGACGTGTTCACGCCCAGCGCGTCGGCGGTGAGAATGCCGGTAACGATGTACAGGCCCGCTTTCAGGGCGGTCAGGAGGATGCGCTGGAGCCGGTCGTTCAGGTGCTTGGACCGGGAAAGCAGTTTGGCGGCCAGCTTGTTGAGAAGCCGCATCGCCAGAATGCACACCGCCAGCGTCAGGGCGGCGGAGAGCAGCTTGCCCAGGGTGAAGCTGCCAAGGGAAACTTTCAGAAGATCGGAAATACTGTTCACGATGACCCCCTCCTTTGTGTTTGGGTATAGTATAGCACCGGGGAAGGGACGTTGCAAGTGGGAAGCGAGAAACACCCCCGGTGGGGCACGGTAGGGGCGGCGGCATGCCCCGCCCGCCAGCTGACGAGAACTGAGCGGTAAAAATCGACGTAGGGGATTTCCGGAGCAGAGAAAAGCCTTCCCCTGGGGGAAGGTCATTTTTTCGCCCCGCCGGGAGATTTTTCTGCAAATGATCGCAAAAAATCCCGCCGGGGAATTGCTTCTCCCGGCGGGATCTCTGTTTTGGCTCATTCAGCCGATTCTTTCATCACTCGATGGACAGAACGTTCTTCTTAGGCAGCGCCTTGGGTGCCTCCTTGGGCACGATGATCTGCAGGATGCCGTCCTCAAACTTGGCGTGCATATCGTCCACGGTGAAGCCCTCGCCCACATAGAAGCTACGGCTCAGGGCACCGGCGTAACGCTCCTGACGGATGTAGCGGCCCTTCTTGTCGGTCTCGTCCTTATCCAGGCACTTCTCGGCCCGGATGGTCAGATAACCGTTCTCCAGCTCCACCTGAAGCTCATCCTTCTTGAAGCCGGGCAGGTCGATATCCAGCACGTAGCTGTCCTCGGTCTCCCGCACGTCGGCCTTCATCAGTTCCTTGGCGTGCTTGCCGTACAGAGGATTCCGGCGGCCGAACATATCCATATTCATCGTTTGGTCAAACAGATCATCAAAAACATTCTCATTAAAGATGCTGGGCAACATAAGTCATTCCTCCAATATTTTCGTCCCGCATCCGGCGGGAACCAAATCTTGGGGTCCCACTCCACAGGGGCCTCGCGGATGATCTTCCCGGGTCCCCTCTTGGGGTCCCTTTCTCATCCACGCCTATACTATACCCCCATTTTTAGCACTGTCAAGGGCCGAGTGCTAAAATTTTTAGATTTTTTCCAAAAAAGTCCCCGGCAGGAGGACCTGTCGGGGACTTCTCGGAATTTGGGTTTACCGGTTGGCCTTCTTCCGGTTCAGGGTCAGCATGGCCGCAGCGGCGGCGGCGCTGAACACCAGCAGGCTCAGCCACAGGGCCGGAGCGTTGCTGTCGCCGGTGGAGGGGGTCACGGTGGGCTTGGGCAGTTTGGCGATGGTCAGGGCATCCTTGGTCGTCTCGGTCTTGCCCTCGGCATCGGCAAACAGCTTGCCGCAGGTGTCGCAGGACCAGTATTCCTTGTTGCCCTCGGCATCGGTGGTGGCCGCCTTGGCATCGTGATGGGTCAGCTTATGACCGGTAGCCGGAACGGCACGGGTCTCCTTGGCATCACACTTGGAGCAGGTGCGGCACTCCTCGCCCTCTGCCTCACAGGTGGCTTCCCTGGTCGCGGTCCACTCGCCGAAGTCATGGCCGGTGGCCGGGATGACCTTGCCCTCGGCAACCAGAGCGCCGCAGGTCTTGCAGTAGGTGTCGCCGGTATAGCCGTCCTCGGTGCAGGTGGCTTCCTTGGCGTTCCGGATCTCGGTATCGTCGTGGAAGTCCACTTTGGTGTCCGCAGAGGCTTCGGAAGCAGCGGCGTTCCGCTCCAGGAACTTCACGCCGAAGGTAGCCGTTCCGCCCACGGCAGCGGGGTCCTTCACAGCGAAGGTCAGGGTAGCCAGATCACTGCCTGCGGCCTTGCCGGTGGTGTCCACATAGCCCAGGGTCACGGTGCCGTCCTCGTCCTTATAGGAGGCGTATTCGGCAGCGATGGCCACGTTGGTCAGCTCAAACTTGGAGGTATCGTAGCTGACGGTGAACAGGCCGTTGGTGGTCTCACCCTCGCCCATATCGGCCACGGTCAGGGTCAGGGTCTTTTCATCCTCGGACAGGGTGGCCTCGGTCTTGGCCTCGGGGGCTGCAGGAGCCTCACCGTCGGAGGAGGTGGTGGAAGCGTTCAGGCTGCCGGCTGCAGGAGCGGAAGCGGCCTTTGCGGCGCTGAAGTCCTGCTCGGAAGCAACTTCATTCTCGGAGACAGCCGTTGCCATGGTATCCAGAGCGGCGAAAGCGGAAGTCTCGCTGGGGTCGTAAGCCTGGCCGCCCAGAATGATGGTTGCGGGCCAGACACCCTCGCCGAAGGAGCCGATCTTGGAAGCAATCCACTCGCCGTCATCGCCCAGCACCATCCGATAGACGTCGTTGGTCTTGCCGGTAAAGGCGGACAGATACAGCACCAGGTCGTCGCCCTCGGTGGTGAGGATCATGGAGGAGTTTCTGCATTCGTTCTCGTCGATGCCGAACTTCACACCCAGCTCGGCCAGGTTGGAGGTAAAGTAGCTGAGTTTTGCGCCGTAGCCCTTGTCGGTGGCGTAGACCTGATACATCCAGATATATCCCGCATCGTCCAGGATCAGTACCCGCTCGGCGGTCTTGCCGTCGGTGGTGGTGGAGCGTCCGGCGGAGGCCAGGGCAGCCAGATAAGAGGCACCGGAGTAGTTGGCCATGTAACTCTGCAGGCTGAAGGCCGCAGTAGTCAGAGCCGTGGGAGAATTGGGGGACAGCAGGAAGTAAGCGTAGATGGAGAACACCTTGGGATCGTTATCGGCGGAGAACACGTAGCTGTACTCCATATCCCAGATGGGCAGCTTGGTGGCATTGGTGTAGGAGGCGATGTCCTTACCGGTGTCCACGTCCACCTTGTGGATGCGGAAATCGGAGGTGCCGTCGCAGACCCACAGGTTGTTGTCCATGTCCATGGTGGCGGAGATGGCGCTGCCTGCTTCCAGGTCGGCGTACTTGCTCCAGGTGTCGTCCTTGGACATATCCCACTCGTAGATCATGGCGTTGCCGTCGGCATCCTGCAGGGTACCATAGAGCATGGTATTCACATTGGACACCGTGACGGTGCAGGAAGCGGACTTGGTGGTATCCTTGTCGGAGGTAGCGGTGATGATGGCGCTGCCTTCTGCGATGGCCGTCACCAGGCCGTTGGCGGAAACGGTAGCCACGGCATCATTGCTGGAGGTCCAGGTCACTGTGTCGGGGGTCACGCCGAAGGGCTCCACGGAAGCGGTCAGCTTGGCGGTATTGCCCTTGTACATGGTCAGGCTGGAGGAACTGAGCTTCACGCTCACGTCGCCGCTCTGCTCATCCGGGTTCAGGTTGATCTTGTAGGTGGAGACGTTGTCGGCATAGTCGGCAACCTGCACCAGAATGTGCTTGGCGTCGCCCAGGCTGGAAGCATCCAGCTCAATGGTGGCCTCGCTTCCCAGCTCTGCGCCCTTGGCAGAACCTGCGGAGCGAGCCAAGATGGACTGCTTGTCGTTGTCAATCAGGAAGGCTGCCGCCACATAGCGGTTATCGGTAGCCTTGACGGTGATCTTGCCGTCGGCCATGGTCACGCCGGAAATGGTGGGAGCGGTCTTATCCACATAGCCGCTGTAAGAGCGGGTGGCACCGGCGCCCAAGGCATCCCAATCCACGGTGCCGGTCTTGTAATCCACATAGGATTCCGGAGCCTTGGTCAGGGAGACCGTGATCTTGCTGCCCTCGGGGGCATCGGGAGCGAAGCCCAGGGACAGGCTGCTCTGGACATTCCGCCAGGTGGCGCTGTTGGCATCATAGTAAGCGCTGTAATCTGCGCCGATGGCGCTCTGCTCCAGATAAGTCTTGCCGGAGTCATCGGTAACGGTCACACGGGTAGCCGCTGCGTTCCGGATCAGGGTGTAGTAGAAGCCGTTAAAGGTCGTGGTCTCCGGGTTAAATGCATCCCGGGCGGGATCGTAATCCTCGTCCACATAGGGGTTGCCGCCGAAGTAATACTCGCCGCTGTCGCCCTCGTAGCTCACCGTCATCATCTGGAAGTCGGTGGTCTTTTGATAAGCATACAGATAGGGAGCACGGGTCTCCTCACCGGACAGGTAAGCGTAACGGGAGCCCACGTCATACATGGAAGCGTCGGTCCAGTTGCCGTAGTAACCCAGCACAGGGATGGAGTGGGAAGTGCCCTGCTCGCCCTCTTCGGTGCTGGTCTCGTCGGCGTACACATAGCCTTCGATATACAGGCCGGTGCCGTCGCTGACCTGATCGTACACGCTCAGGAAATCCTTGCTGAGTGCAGCGGTCACGGTCACATGGACGCTGCCGTTGGCGGGAACGGTCACGCCGCAGGCGCTGATCTTGCTGAAGAACAGGTAGACATCATAGGTGTCCACATTGCCGTCGGCATCCAAGTCCGCCGCATCGGCGTTGGAGATGGAATCCCGTGCGCCGGTCACATAGTCCAGCAGGGCCTGACCGTCGGCACGAGTGACCATGCCGTCGCCGTTGAAGTCGCAGTAGTACAGGTCCTCGGGAATTTCGGCATCCAGGTCGGTGCCGTCCACGTTCCAGGTCATGTCTGCAGGCAGCAAGCTGGTGGAATCCAGCTTGAAGTACATTCCTCTGTCCTGATCCAGAGCCTGGGTGAAGAAGTCGGCGCTCAGCACGAAGTTGCTGGCGGTGTTCTTCATGTTGTACAGGGTAAAGCCGAAGGTATAAGTACCGGTGCGGCTGGCATCCGCACCCAGCTCCACCTTCACCTTGCCGTCGGCATAGGCATCGGTGGCGTTGGCATCCATAGCGATGTAGCTGCCTGCGTTGATGGCGTCGCCCACATTGGCAAGACCGGCGCCCTGCTGCAGCACGGAGTAATAATAGAGATCGGCGGTCAGCGGGGTAGCGGTGATCAGCGGGGTAGCGGTGGACATCAGCAAACTCTGGACCAGGAACCGGACGGAACGGCCGGTCTTGGTGTCCAGCTTGTTGGCCTTGATGTACTGAGCCAGCACAGCGGCCATACCGGTGACCTGGGGAGCAGCCATGGAGGTACCGGACATATTCTGGTAGCCGCCGCCGTTCATCAGGGAGTAGATGTTGCCGCCGGGAGCGGTGATCTCCGGCTTCATGGTCAGAGAACCGGGCACGCCCCAGGAGGAGAAGCTGCTCATGGTGTAGTAGTCGCTGTTGTAATGCTCGGAGGCAACGCTGCTGCTGACGGTGATCTTACCGGTGTAATAGAGGGTATTTCCGGCATCATCCTTGACGGCCGTGGCGTGCTCCTTCAGGAAATTGGCATCGGCCAGGGTGATGGACACGGCGGGCTGGGTCTTGGTGTAGTCCGACAGATCCATATTGATCTTGCCCTCGTCGTTGTTGGCGATAATGGTGGCAATGGCTCCTGCGGCCACGGCGTTCTCGGCCTTCACATAGAAGGAGATGGTTCCACGGTTGCAGATAGCGATCTTTCCGGCCAGAACGTCCTTCACGGCCTCGAAGTCCTCGGGGGTACCGGTGGAGTCCACATAGATGAACTCATGCTCCCCGGCGATGGTGGTGATGGGGGCATTCGTGTAGTCGCTGGAGCTGGTGTCGGAATAGAAGATCTTATGGTCGTAGGCTTCCATGTAGGTATCGGTGATACCGTCGTTGTCCACGGAGGCCACGGTCAGGGCATTGGTGTAGGATCCGGGGGAACCGCCGGTGGCCCAGCTGTTGCCGTCGGCATAGGCCACGCCGTTGGTGGTGTTCTCGTACCAGCTGCCGGAGTTACCGGCGGAGATGGAGACCACCATGCCGCTCTCGGTAACCCGCTGGAGGATGGCTGCATAGGTATCGGAGGAAATGTGGTTGAAGCCGGGGTTGCCGGAGCCCAGGGACAGGTTGGCGGAATCGGCACCCAGAACCATGGCATCCTCGATGGCCACCATGTAGTCGGAGTCATAAGCGCCGCCGCCCTTGCCAAAGACCTTCATCACCAGGACCTGCGCATCGGGAGCCACGCCCTGAGTGCTGACGGTGTCCAGCGCATTGGCGTAGCCGCCCTTGCCGTCAGGCACATAGCGGTTACCCGCGGCGATGCCGGTAACGTGGGAGCCGTGGTCGCCCTTAGAATCCTCGTCATGGGTGATGTACAGGCTGTCGTCCACATAGTTGAAGCCGAAGGGAATTTTGGCGTTCACATACAGGTCGGAAGCGGTCACACCGCTGAGCCGCTTGGAGGCGTTCAGCTGGGAGAGCTTCGTGGCGATGTCCGTTACGGTCATCAATGTCGCATCGTTCTCCTCGGCGGCGTGCAGGAAAGCGCCCGCATCCAGAGAAGGATGGTCGGTATCCGCACCGGTATCGATGATGGCCACCTTGCTGCCAGCGCCGGTGTAACCGGCGGCCCAGGCGGCGGTGGAGCCGATCATGGCATCGGAGGTCGCCATGTTGGGGTCAGCCGCATCGGAGGAAGTGACGCAGGCTTCGTAGCGGGTCTCGATGAGCACCTTCTTGACGCCGGACACGGCCTCGATCTTCTCAATGTCGCCGTAGGCCACATTGGCGGAGATGATGTTGGCGGCCAGGGTCAGGTTCCAGACCACATCCAGGTCTTTCCCGCCCAGGGCCTTCTTGGAGATGGTCTTTTCCATGCTCTCCTGCTTGCTCTGCAGAGAGGCACGGTAACGCATGGCGCCGGCATCGGCGGAAGCCACCTGCGCTGCGCTGAAGCCCTTTTCCAGAGTGGAGGGGGCGTCCAGAACGATGGACACACGGACCATATCCGTGGGCGCATATTCCGGTGTTGCGAGAGATTCAAAGCTGTTGCCGTCCTTCATGGGCAGCTTGACGGAAACGGTGTCGTTATCGACCTTCTCGAAAGAGAGGGACTTGCTGCCGTCACTTTCGGCAGCGAAGGCCGGGACTGCCAGGCTGAAGATCATCGCAAAAACGAGGATCCAGGAGGCAAGCCGTTTCCAGGATGTGGGATGGGACATTTTCTTCACGCTCCTTGTTGTTTCCGACACAGGCCGGGACTTTACCCTTTTCCGGAAATACTCCCAGAAAATGGTAAAATTGTTGATATGGGAGATTGTAGCACAGCCACGGACACCTGTCAATCAAACGCGTCTACAAAAAATGAATATTCTCTGAAGGAAGTTCTGTGCATATAGACGAGAGTCCATCATGTATAGACACATTCCGACCTATTTCGTCCTTTGTCCCCAATTCACGCACACTTTCTCCCACACCATAGAACCGTTTCATGCCCATAGAACACTTTTCGTGGACACTCCCCACTTCTCCGCCCTCCGGCTACATTATAAATAAGGCAATTTGTCGCCCATTGGAGCGCAAAGAACAGCAACGTGTAAAGCCGTTGACACCGGGACCAAAGTATGGTACAGTGGTCCCAGGAAACACGCACAAATAAGCACATTGGAGGAGTCCTTATGTTTAACAGTGAGCGGCAGGCGCAAATTTTATCCTGTCTGGAGCAGCAGAACACCGTCTCGGTCCAGGCGCTCTCGGAGCAGCTTTACGCCAGCCCCAGCACCATTCGCCGGGACCTGAGCGAATTGGAGGCCCAGGGCTTCCTGAAACGGGTCCACGGTGGGGCCGTTCTGACGGCGGGCAGCACCTTCGATACCCCCGCCCAGCTCCGCCGGACCCAGCAGTTGGCCGAAAAACAGCGTATTGCCCAGTTGGCCAGCCGGTTTCTGAAGCCGTCCAGCTCCTATTTCTTCGATTCCAGCTCCACCTCCGCCATGCTGGCCCGGCGGCTGGCGGAGTACCCGGACGTAAAAATTGCAACAAATGGCGTGGCGATTTTGCAGGATATGCGCAGCACCGACAAGATTTCCATCATTTCCTGCGGCGGTTATCTCCGCTCCCCCTGGGACGAGCTCACCGGAAACATTGCCCTGCGGGCCATCGAGAGCATGAACGCCGACTTTTTCTTTTTCTCCTGCGCCGGATTTTCCGCCGAGCAGGGGTCCATGGAACTGAATGACGACAATGTGGCCGTAAAGCGGGCCTTTTTCCGCAAATCCCGGAAGCATATTCTCCTCTGCGACAGTACGAAATTCGACCAACGGTTTTTCTACAACCTCTTTTCCCTATCCGAACTGGACTATGTGATCACCGACAAGCGGCCGGAGAACCGGCTCTATGAAGAACTCCTGGGCAACCGGCTCATTTACGAATAATCCGCTCGTTTTCGCTCATTTTTGGTTATTTTTAATTACTTCCCATTCCCGTTTCTCAGTTTGATTCTCAACCTGCCCCGCCGCCTTGACGGCCCCGGCGGACAAATGTTATAACATAAGAAAAGAACGATTCGGGAAGGTGAAATCTATGAAAACCAGTCAGCTTGCCCCCTCCATGATGTGCGTGGACTTTGCGGAAATGACCGATGTCCTCCGCTGCTTCGAGGCCCAGGGCATCGAATATCTCCATGTGGACATTATGGATGGCGAATTTGTGTCCAATTTCACCCTGGGCACGGATTTCTGCAAATATCTCCGCAGCCACACCTCCATTCCGCTGGATCTGCACCTGATGATCAACCGGCCGGACAACAAGCTGTCCTGGTTCGGCATCCGGGAAGGCGAATTCGTCAGCGTCCACTGGGAAAGCACCCCACACATCCAGCGGACCCTGGCCATGATCCGGGACCTGGGCGGCAAGCCCATGCTG
Source organism: Clostridiales bacterium (assembly GCA_022770345.1). GTDB lineage: Bacteria > Bacillota > Clostridia > Oscillospirales > Oscillospiraceae > Faecousia. Next base: position 9,784 of record JALEII010000095.1, read on the forward strand.
GCCCTGAATCCCGCCACCCCCATCGAGGTGCTGGACTATGTGCTTGACGACATTGACGGCGTGCTGCTGATGACCGTGAATCCCGGCTTCGCCGGGCAGAAAATGGTCCCCTGTATGCCGGAAAAAATCAGAAACACCCGTGCCTATCTGGATTCCCACAGCCGGGAGGACGTGCGCATCGAGGTGGACGGCAACGTGAGCTTCATCCATGCCGGGGAAATGCGTGCCGCCGGTGCCGACATTTTCGTGGGCGGCACCTCCAGCATCTTTGCCAAGGGGACCCCCATAGCCGAGAACATTGCGAAACTGCGTGCAGCGGTCCGTTGAAACCGTAAGGAGGAACTATCCATGAAAAAAATGATGAAAGCCGCCAGAATGCACCGCATCGGCGAATTTTCCGTAGAAGAAGTACCCGTTCCCGTGCCTCACGGGGAGGAATTGCTGGTACGCATCGGCGCCTGCGGCGTGTGCGGATCCGACCTGCCCCGTATTTACACCACCGGCACCAGCAAGCAGAAATATCCCCTGACCCTGGGCCACGAATTTTCCGGTACCGTGGTCGCCGTGGGCGAGGAGGCCGACCCAGGCCTCATCGGTAAGCGGGGCACCTTCTTTCCCCTGATCCCCTGCCGGAAGTGCGACCCCTGCCTCTCCGGCAACTACGCCATGTGCGAGGACTATGACTATCTTGGCTCCCGCCGGGACGGTGGCTTCGCCGACTACTGCCTCATCCCCAGCGCCTGGCACATGGTCATTTCCAACAATCCGCACACCACCTTTGAGGAGTTGGCCATGGCAGAGCCTGCCTGCGTGGCCCAGCACGCCATGCTCCGCCGGAGCAATATTTACGCCGGAGCCAATGTCCTGGTGTTCGGCGCAGGCCCCATCGGCATCATGGCCGCCCGTTGGGCCCAGATCGCCGGAGCGGGCCACATTCTGATGGTGGACGTGCTGGACGAGAAGGTCGCCTTTGCCAAGGCCCACGGCTTCGCTGCCGTGAACTCCCGCAGCGGGGATCTGGAGCAGAAGGTCCGTGCTGCCTTTGACGGCAAGCTGGCCGACGTAGCCTTCGAGGGTACCGGCTTCGGCTCCGCCCTGAACAACGCCATCGACTGCGTGCGGCCCTTCGCCACGGTGGTCATGGTGGGCAACCCCGCCGGAGATACCACCATCGGCAAGGTCCAGCACAGCAAAATTCTCCGGAAAGAGCTGACGATCAACGGCATCTGGAACTCCCATTTCAGCAATCTGCCCATCAACGAATGGCGCTACACCGTGGATATGCTGGACAAGGGCATTTTCCGCTGCGCCGACCTGATCTCCCACACCACCGACCTGGACGGCCTGCCCGGCCTCATCGACGACGTGAAGAACCATCGGGTCAACGCCTGCAAGGTCCTGTATGTGGACCCGGAAAACAAGTAATTTCCCCTTCCGACAAGAAAACCGCTCCCTGTCCGATGAGACGGGGAGCGGCTTTGTACGCTCTTGCGCCGGAATAGGCTTCGTGCTATAATAGCGAAAAAGAGTGAAAGAAGGCATTCTTATGCGTGTTATCTTGATTACCGGCGTTTCCTCCGGCTTTGGCCGGGCCATGGCCAAGGCGTTTTCCACCCGGGGGGATGCGGTCTACGGCGTCAGCCGCCGGGTACCCGGGGAGGACGTGATGGCCTGCCTGGCAGGACATATCCAGGGGGACCTGTGCCAGCCGGATACCGCAGAGCGGGCAGTGGCCCAGGTACTGGAAAAGGCCGGGCGCATCGACGTGCTGATCAACAATGCAGGTTCCGGCATCGGCGGGGCGCTGGAGGAAACCACAGATGAGGAGCTGTCGGGCCTGTTCCAGATCAATTTCTTCGCCATGACCCGGCTGTGCCGGGCGGTGCTGCCGGTGATGCGGAAGCAGAAAAGCGGCCGTATCGTGAATTTCAGTTCCCTGGGTGGCCTGGCGGGCCTGCCCTATCAGGGCGCGTACAGCGCTACCAAGTTCGCCGTGGAGGGCTACACGGAGGCCCTGTACAGCGAGGTCCGGCCCTTTGGTATCCATGTTTCCATGCTGGAGCCGGGAGATTTTGCCACGGGCTTCACCGGCAGCCGGGTCATGGCCCTGTCGGAAGACTCCCCCTACACGCCCTATCATAAGAAGGCCCTGAAGCGCATCGAGGCCGACGAGACCGGAGGCTCCAAGCCGGAGGTACTGGTGAAAACAGTGGCGAAAATTCTGGAGAAAAGAAATCCGAAGCTGCGCTACGGGGCGGGCAACCCCTTCGAATGCGTGCTGGTGAAGGGCCGCCATGTCATGGGCGATCAGCTGTTCCTGTTCCTGTTGGGAAAATATTACGGCACAAGATAATCAGCATGATCCCCCGGAGACCATCTCCGGGGGATCATTTTATGGAGCGCAAAAAGCCTTCCCCCCAGGGAAAGGCTTTCGCCCCGGCAAGGGGGTCTCCTCCGCCGGGGCGATTTCCTGCAGTTTCTCGTTTTTATTCTCCCGTTTATACGTTTATCTCATTCAGACCCTTGCCGGTCTTTCTGGCAATTTCCGCCAGGTCCTCATACTCCGGCTTGACCCGGCGGACGCCGTGACCGCAGGACGTTTTCATCCGCACCGGACCGTCGGGGGTTTGAACAGTCTTCGTCTCCCGGCGGAGGGTCTCCCGCTCCAGTCGGGCAATGCGGATCCCCAGGGTGGTGGTATGCCGGAACAGCAGATCAACGAATCTCTCCCGGTCTTCCTCCCGGCACAGGCAGGTCAGAAGAATGCCCGGGCGGCTCTTTTTCATGCCGATCGGGGCCGTGAACACATCCAACGCCCCGGCGGAGAGCAGCGCCTCCATGGCAAAGCCAACCGCCTCGCCGGTCATGTCGTCCAGATTGCAGGCCAGGGACAAAATCCTCTCCCCTGCTTCTTCCGTGTCCCCCAGCATCACACGCAGTGCGTTGGCGGCCTCAAAATCCTTGGTCCCCAGGCCGTATCCGATTTTTTCCACCCGCATGACCGGCATTTCCCCAAAATTCGTGACAAACTGCCGCAAAAGCGCCGCGCCGGTGGGGGTGCAAAGCTCCCCCCGGATGGTCCCGGTGTACATTGGGATGCCCTCCAGCAGCAGCGCCGTAGCAGGGGCCGGCACCGGCAGGATGCCATGGGCGCAGTGGACCTGACCGCTGCCCACATGGACCGGGCTGGCAATCACCTGCTCCACTTGGAGCATTTCCATCAGCACACACACGCCCACCACGTCCGCCAGAGCGTCCAGCGTCCCCACTTCATGGAAATGAATTTGGTCAATGGTGGTTCCGTGGACCCGGCTCTCGGCATCGGCAATGGCGGCATAGACTGCCTGTGCGTTCTGCCGCACCCGGTCGCTGACGTTCAGGTGGGAAAGGATATGGGAAATGTCCGCCAAAGTCGTGTGATGATGGTGGTGTTCATGCTCCCGGCCTTCCTCCTGCCCATGGCAAAGGACCTCCATGTGGGTGCCGGAAATGCCGCATTTCTGACTCTTTTTTGCGGAGATTTCAATGCCGGGTAGGTCCAGTTCCCGCATTTTCGCCAGAAAAGCCTCCGGCTCCGGCAGCAGCTCCAGCAGCGCCCCCATGAGCATATCCCCTGCCGCACCCATGCCGCAATCCAAGTACAGTGTTCTCATTGTTTGCCTCCCATGTGGTTCATCATGCCCGCCAGATACCCGGCGCCGAAGCCGTTGTCGATGTTCACCACACTGACTCCGCTGGCGCAGGAATTCAGCATGGACAGCAGGGCCGCCACACCGCCGAAGGCCGCTCCGTAGCCCACGCTGGTAGGTACGGCGATGACCGGACAGTCGGCAAGGCCCCCTATCACGCTGGCCAAAGCCCCCTCCATGCCCGCCACCGCCACGATAACGCTGGCGTTCATAATTTCATCCGTGTGGGACAGCAGCCGGTGAATACCCGCCACCCCCACGTCATACAGCCGGATCACCCGGTTGCCGTGGACCTCCGCCGTCAGGGCGGCTTCCTCAGCCACGGGAATGTCAGAGGTCCCACCGGTAGCCACCACGATGCTGCCCAGGCCGGTGGGCTCCGGGATGGGACCGAGAATGCCGATACGGGCGTCGGGATGATAGTCCAGGGGCAGGGTTTCCGCAACTTTTGCTGCCTTTTCCGCATCCATCCGAGTGATCAGTACGGTGGAAATGTGATTTTTCAGCATGGCCGCAGCGATGCCGGTGATCTGCTCGGCGGTTTTGCCCGCTCCGTAAATGACCTCCGCCGCACCCTGCCGGACTCCCCGATGGAGGTCCACCTTCGCATAGCCCAGGTCCTCAAAGGGGGCTTTTTTCAGGTCCAGCAGGGCCTGGTCCACACTCAAATTTCCGGCGGCAACCGCCTCCAGGGTCTCCCGTGCGTTCATGGCCGCACCTCCAGGTCCAGAAGGACGTTTTTATAGTAATTTTTCAGCTCCGTGAGGATTTCCCTCCGGTGGGCCATCAAATTGGGAATTTGGTCCTCCGGAAGCTGAATACGGGCGGAATTCCCCAATTTCCGCACCCGGAAGTCGGAGAATCCCAAGGAAAACAGATACCCTTCCGCTTTTTCCGTATCCTGCAGCTTTTCCAGGGTAATTTCTTCCCCGGTTGGGATGCGGGTGGCCAGGCAGGCATAAGCAGGCTTGTCCCAGGTGAAAAGGCCCGCTTCTCTGGACTGGCGGCGAATCTCCGCCTTGGTCAGGCCACACAGCCGCAGGGGCGAAAGCACCTGCAATTCCTGCAAGGCCTTCATGCCGGGCCGGTCCCCGGCGTCATCGGAGGCGTTGGTACCGTCCAAAAGAACCGTGTAGCCGTCGGCCAAAGCCCGCCGGGACAGAGTGCCGAACAGGCCCACCTTGCAGAAATAGCACCGGTTGGCAGGGTTCGCCGCGACCCGGGGGTCCGCCAGAGCGTCCAGCTCCAGCACGGTCAGCTCTGCGCCCAACTCCCGGCAAAGCCGCAGAGCGTCCTGATGCTCAAATTCCGGCTGAAAGGCGGTCTTGATGTAATAGGGGTGGATGTCCGCCCCGGCCTGCCGTCCCGCCCAGAGCAGAAAGGACGAGTCCACACCCCCGGAAAATCCCAGGGCGGCCTTCGGATGTTCATGAAAAAATTCGGTGAGGGTCATAAGATTCAACTCCTGTTGGGTGGGGATCACGAAATGCAAGGGTGATGGCACGCTTGCATTTCATTATAAACGAGAAGATGAAAAAAGTCAAAAATAGATTGATTGCAGCAACCCCCGGCAAGGCGTTATGGGGGCGGCGGCATGCCCCGCCGGGGTCATTCTTCCCCAATCAGCGTCCGGTAATAGCGGTAAATGGCACTATGGTCGCTATCGCCGTGGCCGGTGGCGTGGAGCCAGCAGAGAATTTCCTGCACGGAGGCGGTCATGGGCACCGGCGCCCCCACGTCGTGGGCACATTCCAGTACGTTTGCCAAATCCTTTTTATGCAGGTCCACCTTGAAGCCCGGCGTTTCGTTGCCGGAGAGCATCATGGGCGCTTTGGCGTCCAGAACCGTGGACCCGGCCAGACCCCCGCGGATGGCCTGATACACCAACTCCGGGTCCACCCCGGCCTTTTCGGCCAGGGTCAGGGCCTCCGCCACCGCCCGGATATTGCAGGCCACGATAATCTGATTGGCCAATTTCGTGGTATTTCCCGCTCCTACTTCGCCGCAGCGGACGGCGGAGGCCCCCATGGTCAGCAGAACGGGCTTCATTCTGTCGAAGATTTCCTGCTTGCCGCCTACCATAAAGGAAAGCGTTCCGTCCACGGCCTTCGGCTCGCCGCCGGACACCGGGGCGTCCAGCATTTCCACGCCCTTTTCCGCCAGCACGGCAGCAATTTCCTTGCTGGCCACCGGGTTGATGGAGCTGCAATCCACATAAATGGCCCCCGGCTTCATAAATTGCGCCACGCCGTTCTCCCCCAGCATCAATTCCTTCACCTGAGGGGAGTTGGGCAGCATGGTGAACACCAGGTCGCAATTTTCGCCGATTTCCCGCAAACCGGCTGCTTTGGCCCCGTAGCCCACGCAAATATCGATGGCCTTCCGGCTCCGGTTCCAGACCAGCAGGTCCGTATATCCGGCCTTCAGCAGGTTGTGGACCATGGGCTTACCCATGATGCCCAGGCCGATAAACCCGATTTTCATAGCGCTCCCTCCTGTTTTTACCGCCGGATGAGCAGCACCGACAGGTCGTTCACATTGGTCCCCGTGGGACCGGTGAGGATCAAGCCGTCCACCGCAGACAACGCATGATAAGCGTCGTTGTCTTGCAATACGGCATCCAGATCATAGCCCTTCTCGGTCATACGGCGCAAGGACGTGCCGTCCACCCAGCCGCCGGCTGCATCCGTGGGGCCGTCTGTGCCGTCGGACCCCAGAGAGAACACCAGGGTATCCCGAAGGCCGTCAAGGCCTCTGGCCGCTGCCAGGGCCAATTCCTGATTCCGTCCGCCCTTGCCGTGGCCGGTCAGGTGGACCACCGTCTCACCACCGGCGATAAAGGCCAGGGATTCCTTGCTATCGGCGTGATATTGGGCGATGGACGCCAGGAAGCTGCCTGCATCCCGCGCTTCGCAGCAGAGGCTGGCGGTCAGGACCACAGGCTTGTACCCCAAGGCCTGGGCGGACTCCGAAGCGGCGGCGCACAACTGCCGGACGGAGCCGGTGATGCGGCTTTCCGCATTGGGCAGGTCCTTGGGAGTCTCTTTTGTCAGCAAATTCCGGGCCAAATCGCTCAGGTGCAGGTCGTATTTTTTCGCAATGGCCTGGGCCTGTTCGCAGGTGGTAGAATCCGGATAGGCCGGGCCGGAGGCGATCATATCCAGGGGGTCCCCCAGAATATCGGACAAAACGATGGAAAAAACATGGGCCGGAGCGCAAAGCTGGGCGAATTTTCCGCCCTTTACGGCAGAAAACCGCTTGCGGAGGGTGTTGATCTCGGTAATGTCCGCCCCGCAGGCCAGCAGCTGCCTGGTGATGTCCGCCAGTTCCTCCGGCGGAAGCAAGGGCTTTTCAAACAGGGCCGAGCCGCCGCCGGACAGCAGGAACAGCACAAGATCATCTGCCGTCAGACCGGAAACCGCACGGATCGCAGCCGCCGTGGCCGTGTAGGAATCTTCATCCGGCACGGGATGGCCCGCCTCCCGGATGTCCAGCGGGCCGATGGGGCCCATGGCATGGCCGTGCTTGGTGATGACCACGCCGGAATCGATCTTCGCCCCCAGCTGGGCATATGCGGCGTAGGCCATTTGCCAGGCAGCCTTGCCTGCGGCGATGAGGACCAGCTTGCCGGAATATTGGGGCAGTTCTTTCAGGGCTTTTTCCACGGCGGTATCCGGCAGGGCCGCATGGAGCGCAGCTTGCATGATGACGTTGGCGTCTTGGAAAAGGGACATAGGAAAACCTCCGATCATAAATTCATCAGCGCCAGCACGGCGGTCATGCCGAGGAGGGCTGTGAGGATACAAAGAGACGAAACGCAGCTGGCCGCTGCCGGGTCCCCGCCGCACTTTTCCGTGAACGCAGGGGACAATGCCGAGGGCGGGGCGAAAACCACGATGGCCAGGGCCTGCCGGATGGGCAGGGGCAGCGGCAGCACAAAATAGCAGACTGCAGCCATCGCGATGGCCGAGAGATTCCGGACAAGAACGATGGACGCCACAGCTTTCAGGGTCTCCGGCCGGAGCTGAATGTCAAACATCAGGCCGATCATGAACATGGCGCAATAGGCGTTGGCGTTGGCAATGGGCTGGAGGAAATCCGCCAAGGCCATTGGAATTTGCACACGGCACAGGGACAAAATCAGCATGGCCATATAGGTCAGGAACGGCACGCTGCTGCCCAGCTTTTTCAGCAGACTGAGCAGAAATTTCTCCCCCTCTTTCCGGCCGTTCAGCAGCAGATCCGTGGCAGCATAGCTGCCGCCGGTACACATGATGGCGTTGCCGGTGTCGAACAGGCAGGCCCCCGCCACCCCGGCAGCCCCCAGGAACCCCTGGGCGAAAGGCATGGCAAAGGCTCCGATGTTATAGCCGGGGGTACAGATGGCGTACAGGGCCCGGAGGGCTTTGGATTTTTTCCGGCTGAGACCCAGGCCGATGAGCAGCATGGCCCCGTTGGCCAGGAAGCCCAGCAGGGTGACGATGAGCATGGACAAATCCAGAGTTGTGGTCGCAAAGCTGACGATGACCGCCGCCGGGAGCGTGATGTTCAGCACGATCTTCACCATCACGGTATAGTCCGTGGGCTTGAACAGGCCCAGTTTTTTCAGCCCAAAGGCCAGAAAAATGATAAATGCAAAGGAGATCGCTTTCCAGAGTACGCTCGCCATGGGGAAACCTCCTGGTTTTTTCTTCATTATAATTGGAAATGGGAAACCTGTCAAAAAGAATTTGGAAAACGTGGGTTGTATTCGGCAAAGACTTATGTTAAAATGGTAAAAAAGTTCGAAAGGGGACGGCAAGATGCAGCAGGTCATGACCATCCAGGAGCAGGTATATCAATTCTTGAAGGAGGACATTTGCTCCGGCGTGTTCCGTCCCGGCCAGCGGCTTCAGGAGGTGTCCATCGCCAACCAATATAAAGTCAGCCGTTCCCCGGTCCGGGAGGCCCTCCGGCGGCTGGCGGCGGACGGTCTGGTGGAGGAGGTCCCCAACAAAGGCGTCACCGTGAAGCGCTATTCGGCCCGGGACATGGAGGAAATTTACGAAATGCGGGTGATGATGGAAAACGAAGCCATCGACCATCTGACCCGCGCCAAGCTGGCCCCCATGGAGGAGGAACTTACTTCCCTGCTGGCCCGGATGAAGCTGGCCTACCAGCGGCGGGATATGCCGGATTATATCACCATGGACTCTCAGCTCCACCGGATGCTGGTCCGGGGCAGCGGGAACGCCCTGCTGTTCCAGCTTTACGACCGCATTGATACCCTCATCCGCCAGTTCCGGCGGTTTTCCCTGGTGGATCCGGTCCGTCAGGCAGACAGCGTGGTGGAGCATGAGACGATCCTGCAAATGCTCCTGCAGGGAAACAACGACGCCGCCAAGGAGGAAAACAAGCAGCATTTGCTCCTGGCCCGGGACCAGGTAGTGGCTTACCTGAATTCCCTGCCGGAGGAGTAACAAACTCCCAACAAGGCACTGTAGGGGCGGCGGCATGCCCCGATGCGCACGAATTCCATACGCAGGAATGGCGTGACGCAAAGCCTTCTCCCTGGGGTTGTGCCCCGCGCAGCGAATAGAAATGAACATGACTGCCAGTGGCAGTCATACCTCTACTGCAATGTGGCAGCCCGTCAGGGCTGACGGATGTGGGGCCTTGCCTGTTTCCGGGCAGTCAGGGAATCCGTACCGGGTCCCCTCCACACCCGTCACGGCTTGCGTCGTGCCACCCTCTCCCGGCACGGAGAGGGCTTTTCTCTGTCCCGGCGGGCTTCTGCGTCGATTTTTACCGCTTAGGTATCGACAGGTTGGCGGGCGGGGCATGCCGCCGCCCCTGCGTGCAATCGCCTACTGCATCCTCTCCCCCACCGGTGGGATATTTTTTTACCCAAAAATGACGACCGGCCACCGGCTTTTGCCGGTGGCCGGAACGGGTCCACATCCTCACGTGCCTGCCAAGGGCGTGGGTTTGCTCGTCCTGGTCCGAGGGGCCGCAAGACCCCTCAGCCAAGGTCAGAGATCAGTGGATAAACAGGCTCAGAATGAACAGGATCAGTCCGCCGAACACGGGGATGATGATGGAGCCAATGGTCCAGGTCTTCAGGCTGGTCTTGATGTCCATACCGGAGAAGCTGGTAACCACATGGAAGTAGCTGTCATTCAGGAAGGACGGGCACATGGAGGTCATGCAGATGGCCAGGCCTGCCAGGTAGGGGTTCACGGCAAGACCAGCAGCCAGCATGGGAGCCACCAATGCCGAGCCGGTAATCATAGCGGTCGTGCCGGAGCCTTGCGGGAAGCGCATAATCACGCCGATGAGCAGAGGAACCAGAATGCCGGGGATACCGGTGCTGACCAGGGCCTCGCCCATGATACCGGCAGCGCCGGTAGCCTTCACAACAGCGCCCAGAGCGCCGCCGGCGGCGGTGATGAAAACGATGGGGCCTGCATCCTTCAGAGCTTCGCCCATCATGCCGACCACGGTCTTTTTGTCCAGGTCACGAGCCAGCACGAAAGCGCCCAGGCACAGGGAGATGAACAGAGCGATGATGGGGTTGCCCAGGAAAGTGATAATCTGTCCCACGATCATGCCCTTCAGGGCAGTCTGGGAAACGATGGTGTTGGCCAGGATCAGAATCACGGGCAGCAGCAGGATGGTGAAGGAAATGCCTGCGCCGGGCAGCTTCTCGGTGCTCAGCAGAGCGGCAAAGTCCTCGTTCTCCAGTTCCTTGCCGGCCTTCAGCTTGGCGTCGATCTTGTCCAGGACTTCCAGCTGAGCGGCGGTGTACTTGCTGCGGTCGATTTCATAGGGAACAACGAACTGGGGGTACTTGTTGCCGAAATACCGGAACAGGTACACGGACAGGATGAACACAGGGATGGACAGCAGCAGGCCGTAGATGATGAACAGGCCCAGGTCCACGTTCAGACCGTTCTGCTGGAAGGTGGACACCACGGCCAGAGGGCCGGGGGTGGGGGGAACCAGGAAGTGGGTGATGTACAGGCCCATACCCAGGATGCCGCCCAGGCCCACCATGGACTTCTTGGTCAGCCGGGAGAATTCCTTTGCCAGGGAGGACAGGATCACGAAACCGGAGTCACAGAACACAGGGATGGAGACCACGAAACCGGTGAGGCCCAGAACCACATCGGCCCGCTTGATGCCCACCAGCTTCAGGATGGACAGGGCCATCCGCTTGGCAGCACCGCTCTTCTCCAGGAAAATGCCCATGATACAGCCAAAGCCGATCACGATGCCGATGGAGGCCATGGTACCGCCGAAACCTGAGGTAACGGTGGAAATTGCCGTGCCCAGCAGGTTGCCGCTTTCTGCGACACCGGCCAGATTGTTACCGGAAAGAACTGCGATGAGAATTGCGGAGATAATGAGTGCGGGGAAGGCATGTATTCTTGTGCAGATGATGAGAACCATCATCACAACAACGCCGATCAGCATTGCCAATACGGGATTCATAGATTTACTCCTTTCTAAATTCCAACGGGGTCAATTTTCGGGGGCAGGCAGGCACAGAAGCAGGGGTAGGAAATATTTTGCTTAAATCACGGGACCCAGGCAGTGGATGTCGATGGCGCTGAAATAGCCGATGGCCTCGTTCTTGGTCATCTCGCCACTCAGGACCCGCAGCATCTTGGCGTAGGCCTCCTCGCCCACTTCCTCGATGCTCTTTTCGCCGGTGATGATGCGTCCGGCATTCAGGTCCATATCGTTCTCCATGCGCTCGTATGTATTGGGGTTGCCGCAAATTTTGATGACCGGCATGGAGGGGAAGCCCTGAGGCGCGCCCCGGCCGGTGGAGAACATCATGAACTGTGCGCCGGTGGTCGCCATGCCCGTGAGGATTTCGGGCTCCCGGCCCGGGGTATCCTTGATCCACAGGCCCTTGCAGCCGAAGGCGTGCTGGGGATATTCGAGAACGCCCTGAATGGGCTTGGTGCCGCTCTTGACGATGGCGCCCAGGCTCTTTTCCTCGATGGAGGACAGGCCGCCGGCAATGTTGCCGGGGGTGGGCTGGCCCTTACGCATATCGCAGCCGATGGCCTTGGCCCGGCTCTCCATGGCGTTGACGATCTGGTAAATTTTCTGGCCCACGGGTCCGTTCTCGCCGCCCACCGCCCGGCGGGCCAGCAGATGCTCGCCGCCCAGGAATTCGGTGGTCTCACCGAAAATAACGGTTGCTCCCTGATCCACCAGCTTGTCGGCAATGTAGCCGATGACGCAGTTGGAGGCCATGCCGGAGGTGGTGTCCGAAGCGCCGCACTTGATGGCCATGACGATACGGTCCACGCCCACCTCCTGCCGCTGCATTCCGGAAATTTCAATGACCAGCTTCCGGGCAATATCCGTTCCCAGGCGGATGGCGTTGGACACGCCGCCCAGCTCCTGAATGTGGATGATCTCAACGTGCTTGCCGGTGGCTTTGATTTCGTTATACATCCGCTCGTGGTCCGTGCCCTCGCAGCCCAGGCTCACGATGAGGACGGCACCGGTGTTGGGGCTTTTGCCCAGAGAGATCAGGGTGTCCGTGACCCGCTCCAGGTCCGGCGGCATCTGGCAGCAGCCCTGATGATGCAGATAAGTCACGCAGCCCTGGACCTGGCGGCAGATGGCCTGAGCCACATCGTTGGCGCAGGTGACGCTGGGAATGACCGCCACAAAATTCCGGGAACCTACCTGTCCGTCGGGACGGACATAGCCGTAAAAGGTATCAGCCATTTGAGAAACCCTCCTTACAGGTCGCCCCGGCCCCGCAGGGAGTCCAGGTTGTGAATGTGTACGTACTCGCCCCGGCGAATGTCGTGGGTAGCAATGCCGATCTCTTCGCCGTACTTGATGATGAGCTCGCCCTTCCGGATGTCCCGGACGGCGATTTTGTGGCCGTAGGGCACGTCGCCGATGACGGTGACGGGGGTGCATTCGCCCCGCTTGTTGCGAATTTCCACTTCCGTGCCGTCGGTAATGCCGTTGGCGAAAATGGTGGCCACATTGTCCTTGTCATTGACGTGCAGGGCAATTTTTGCTTCTTCCATAGGGACCTCCTTATTCTTTCACGGCCAGCACACTGACGCCGTCGGGGATAACGACCACCTTGGCATCCCGGCCCTTCATCTGATAGGCGATTTCCAACGCCTCATCCGGAGAGGATGCAGGAATCATGTTGGCCTTGCGGACCTCCTCGTGATCCAGATATGTCGTGACCAGAATGACCGGGTGCTTTTTCAGGATACGGGCATAAATTTGCGGGCACCACTGCTCCGGGATGGTCTCCTTGGGGGGGATTTTGGAAAGATAGCCGTCGATTTCGTCCACGGTGCCCATTTTGATGAGCTTGGCGAAGTGGGTACCGCCCATGCCGTCGGCGCAGGAGCAGCACATGATGATAACGCCGTCCTCCCCGGCGCAGGCCTCGGCAGTGGCCACAGCCTTGGGGCTTTGATACAGGTTCTGGTCCAGGGGATAGCCGCCGTTGCTGGTAACAACGATGTCACCGGTGATGCCGGGACACTGGCTCCATTTCCGGATGAAGGCGACGCCTGCGGCGTGGGCCTGCTCCAGATCACCGGCCCAGGCGGCAATAACCTTCTTCTCGCCGTTCAGGGCCACGTTGAAAATGAACTGCACGTTCACCGCCCGGGCGGCGCAGACCATATCCTCATGGATGGGGTTGTGTTCCAGCACGCCGGTGTTGGCGTAGGGGCTGGAAATGGCCTTGTAGGAGTGGTTCTCGTTGACGGTCTCCTGGGAGCAGATGCCCGGCAGGATGCTCTTCCGGCCGCCGGAGAAGCCCGCAAAGAAGTGGGGCTCGATGAAGCCCTCGGTAATGAGCAGGTCGCATTCCGTGGCCAGCTTGTTCACGTTGAAATCCGCTCCGGAGGGGAGGGTGCAGACATGCGTGAACTGGGTGGGGTCAAAGGCGTTGTTGATGGCAATTTTCTCGTGGTCCACGATGGCATCGCCAAACATCCGCCGCTGCTCTTCCTCGGTGGTGGCCCGGTGGAGACCGGTGGCGATGAGGATCGTGATGTCCGCGTCCGGGTTCCCGGAGCGAATTTCCTCCAGCAGAATGGGCAGCGTCAGCTTACTGGGCACGGCCCGGGTGTGGTCGCTGGTGACAAGAACGACTTTCTTCTTGCCCTTGGCCAGCTCCCGGAGCCGTGGGGTACCGATGGGATGCTCCAGGGCCTCCCGGATGAGCTCTACTTCGCTCTTGCCGGGGTCATATTCGTGCATTTTCGCAGTGACCACCTGCAAGAGGTTCTTTTCCTCCACGTGAAGGTCCAGCGTAGACGTATAATAAGGAATCTGAATGGTTTGCATAGGAAACCTCCCTTGTTGTGCGGCGGGGAAACAGGCCGTTTCACCCGTCAGGATTGTATGCAATCGACATCGCACCATTATCATAGCGCGATTATTGTCAAATGTCAAGGCAAAAAGCGAAAAAAATAAAATCTGAATTGTAGATTTTTTACAAAAGCCCTATTGGAGACTATGAAATAAACCGTCAGGATATGCGCCGGGCGGCCAGCCGGAACTCACGGGCAAAAGTCCCCTCCGGATGTATAGGTTGCGGCCTTCCACGATGTCCAACCGCCCCCTCAGTCAACTTCGGTGACAGCGCCCCTGCACAGATGGAAGGCTAACCTCTAAAGAGCCAGCACCTTCTTAAGAGAAGGCTTTGGATACAAAAATCCGGGGCAGGTTGTGGCCTGCCCCGGGAATGGTATTCTGCGATCTTTTATGGGATTTCCGTCCTTTATAGGATATGTACCCCATCCGGCCGGAAGGTCAGGGCGCAGGTATCACCCACCTGGTAGATGTGGTGGTTCTTGGGATCGTAATCCGTCAGCTTCACAAGAGTCTCGCCCACCATCACATGATAGTTCTGGTACGCACCCATGAAGCAGCTCAGGACCACTTTGCACTGAAGCGCACCCTCCGGGGCCAGCCCGGCGGACTCCGGCCGCAGGACGATGGTGTAGGTCTCGCCCACCTTCATGTTCTCCACGGCCGCCACCCGGACCTCCGTCCCGGCCACCTCCAGCAGCGCATGGTCCCCGTCCAGGCCCTTGCACACGCCCTTCAGGAAGTTGGCCTCCCCGATGAAGTCCGCCACGAACTCGCTGTTGGGGTGGTAATAAATCTCCTGGGGGGTACCCATCTGGGCCACGACACCCTTGTTCATAATAATGATGCGGTCGGAAAGAGCCATGGCCTCGCTCTGGTCATGGGTCACGTACACGGCGGTGATGCCGGTTTTTTGCTGGATGCGGCGAATCTCCGTCCGCATACTCACCCGCAGCTTGGCATCCAGATTGGAAAGGGGCTCGTCAAAGAGCAGCACGGAGGGCTCGAGCACCAGGGCTCTGGCCAGGGCCACCCGCTGCTGCTGGCCGCCGGAAAGCTGATTGGTCATCCGGGCTTCCATGCCGGACAGCTCTACCAGTTCCAGAATCTTCGTGACCCGCTCCTTGATCTCCTCTTTGGGGACTTTTCGTAATTTCAGGCCGTAAGCCACATTGTCGAACACGTTGTAATGGGGCAGCAGGGCGTAACTCTGGAACACCATAGCCGTGTCCCGCTTGTTGGGGGGCAGGATGTTGATGGCCTCGTCCCCCAGGTAGATTTCTCCCTCGTCGGGGCTTTCAAAGCCTGCAATCATCCGCAGGGTGGTGGTCTTGCCGCAGCCGGAGGGACCCAGCAGGGTCACAAATTCCCCGGGCGCGATGTCCAGCGACGTATCATGGACCGCGTAGAAGTCCTTTCCGGTCTTAGGGTCCTTGTAAATTTTGGAAATATGGTCCAGGCGCACGCCTTTTTTCGCTTTTTCCATGGCTCAAGCCTCCTTGATTTTTTTGCTGGTGCCGAAGAACTTCATGCCCAGGTTCATCAGCAGCACGCTGCCGTAGGTAATCAGAATCAGAATGGTCGCAAAGGCGCAGGCGATGGAGTAGGAGCCTTTCTCTGCGAACTCGTTGATCTGCACGGTGATGAGCAGGAACTGGGGCGTCACCAGCAGAATAATGGCGGAAATGGCGGTAATGGAGCGGACGAAGGCCGTCACCAGGCCGCTGAGGAAGGAATCCTTGATGAGGGGCAGGGTCACGGTCATAAAGACGTGGAAGCTGTTGGCGCCCATGTCATAGGCGGATTCCTCGATGGACTTGTCAATCTGCCGCAGGGCGGAAATGCCGCTGCGGGTGCCGGTGGGCAGGCTGCGGACCACGAACACGATGACGAGGATCGCTGCGCTGCCGTAGAGGCCGCTGAGCAGGCCCGTGTGAAACAGTCCGCCGGAGAAGCCCCGGATGTAGCCCACGCCCAGCACCGTGCCGGGCACGGCCATGGCCAGCATGGACACGGCCTCGATGAAGCCCTTGCCCTTGAATTTCTTCTTTACAACAAGATAGGAAATGATCATGGAAAGAAGGGCCGTAATAGGGGCCGAGATCACGGACAACACAAAGGAATCCTTGAAGGCCTTCAAGCCCTTGTACTTGGTGAACACCTGACCGAACCACTTGAAGGTCAGGGGCGTGAACTTATAGCCCCAGGTGGGGAACAAGGCACCGATGGGCACGCACAGGTACATGAGCACCACAAAAAGCGCCGCCAGGGAGCAGAGGACCGTCAAAGGAACGGTCACGCTCCGGTCGGTGATGAGCATTCTGACCCGGGAGGCCTTGCCGGTCAGGGTCGCTGCAGTCTTGGCCTCCAGATAGTATTTCTGCACGGCGAACATCAGCAGCGTGATGCTCAGCAGCACCACGGCCATGGCCGCAGCACCCTCTTTGTCGTAAGCGCCGGTGATTTGCAGATAAATGGTGGTGGCCAGGGTATCATAGGAGCCGCCGATGATCATCGGGTTGGCGAAATCGGCAATGGACTCGATGAACGTCACCAGGAAGGCATTGCCCAGGCCCGGCAGCATCAGCGGCAGGGTTACGGTGGTGAACACCTTCCAGCGGGAAGCGCCCATATCCCGGGCCGCTTCTTCCAGGGAGGGGTCGATGTTTTTCAGCAGGCCCTTGAGCATCATGTAGCACACCGGGAAGAAGGTCAGCGTCTGCACAATGGCGATGCCCCAGAAGCCGTACACGCTGTTGTCATAGATCTTCAGTAAAAACCGGGTAATGAGGCCAGCCTTACCGAACAGCATGATCATGGACAGGGACAGCACGAAGGGCGGGGACACCACGGGCAGCATGGACACCACCCGGAACAGCCCGCCGGAGAATTTTCCCAGCTTTACATACACTTCCACGTAGGCAAACAGCAGCCCCAGCAGAGCAGACAGGATGCCCACCAGGAAACCGACTTTCAATGTGTTCCAGATGGCCGTCCGGAAGCTGGACATGGCCAGGATACGCCGGAAGGTATCCAGAGAGAAGCCGTTCTGCCCATAGAAGCTGTCCACCAAAAGAATGGCCAGGGGGTAGAGAATAAACAGTGTCAAAAATGCGATCAGAACCACGATGGTCGTAACCATAATGGGGTCGGCCATCAGCTTTTTCCGATCCAGCGACGCACCTTGCCGCATAGCGTTTGCTCCTTTCCTTGGGAACCAAAAAGGAGGATGGCGGACTGCGCCATCCTCCATAGGATTCCACGGGTTATTCGGTCTTGAAGCGGTCGTCGCCGCCGCCCAGAGCCGTCATGACTTCTTCCACATAGGTCTTGATGTTGTTCTTGGCGTCCTCGAAATCGTAATCCATCACGTTCTCCGGGTCCAGACCGAACTCAGCGGCCTGCTCGGGCTGCTTGGCATTGTCGATGACCAGGAACTGATAGGAACCGTGATCGTCAGCCAGCTCCACGCAGTCGGGGGACAGAGCGTACTCGATCCACAGCTTGGCAGCATTGGGATGCTTGGCACCCTTAAAGATGGCGGTAGCGCCGATCTCGAAGGAAGTGCCGCTGGAGGGGATGACCAGGTCCACGTTGGTGTAGCCGTTGTCCACGATCTGAGTGATGCCGTCATGCAGGAAGCCGATGCCGATGACGCACTCGCCGGTGCCCACGTTCTTGGAGGGGCCGGAGCCGGACTTGGTGTACACTTCGATGTTCTTATCCAGATCCACCAGATACTGGATGCCTTCGTCGTGGCCGTACTTCTGGATCATGGTGTTGATAACCAGCTTGGCGGTGCCGGCGGTGTTGTAGTTGGACAGCCAAACCAGGCCCTTATACTCGTCCTTCAGCAGGTCCTGCCAGTCCTTGGGCTCTTCCAGACCCTTCCGGGCCAGCTCATCCCGGTTGACCATGAAGCCCAGGATACCCTTGTAAATGCCGTACCAGTAGCCGTCGGGGTCCCGATACTGCTGGCTCAGCAGATGGGAGGCGTTCTCGGCCTCATAGGCCTCCAGCAGGCCCTCGGCTGCGACCACGTTGTAGGGGTCGGTGGTACCGCCGAACCAGACGTCGGCGCTGGGGTTGCCGTTTTCTTCCTCGATCTTGGCCTGGACCTCACCGGTGGACAGGCGCTGATAAGTAACCTTGATGCCATAGAGCTTCTCGAAGTTCTCGCAGGCAGCAGCCAGATATTCTTCCTCGCAGGAACCGTAGACGACCAGCTCGCCTTCGGCCTTGGCAGCCTCCACGAGGCTGGGCTCAGTGGGGGTGGTATCCGCAGGCGTGGTGTCGGCGGGCTTGGAATCGTTGCCCTTGGTGGTTGCAGGGGTGGTAGTACCGGCAGCTCCGTCGGTCTTGGCGCAGGCGGCCATGGACACGATCATCAGAACAGTCAGCAGAATGGCAAGAACTTTCTTCATTTCTTCAGTTTCCTCCGTTTTTCAATTTCCGTTACAGGCAATTCCTTCACGGATGCTTGGATTATACACCGCACCGGGGGTTTTGTCAATAATCATCAAAAGCATTTCTAAATTCGATATATTTTTAGTGATTATAACATCCCTGGTTTTTCCAAATTTTTGCAGGATTTTCCCGAAGAAAATCCTGCATTTTCCGGAAAAGAGCCGAAAAATGCAGGGAAGAAAAATTTTTCAGTTGCCCTGGTATATCTGTTCTCCGGTCACAAGGGGGTATGTGGCTACGGTGTCGCCGTCCAGGTCCGTTTTGTGCAGGTCGATGGCGGTGATGGCGTGGTTATCATAGGTGGTGTAGTAGTAAATGCCCCGGCTCAGGGAACAGCAGGCAGTATAAATGGTGTACTCCCACTTCCCCGGCTCCACAAGACAGCAGCCCCGCTGCTGGTCCACGCTGCCGAGAATGTGGAAAAACTGGCTGACGCTATCGGTTTCTCCGTCGCCGCTGCGGCTGTTTGCCCGGACAAAAGACGCCCGGACAAACCGGGACATGGAGGACAAATCCCCGGGCAGGCCCAAGGCCCCCAGGCCACGGCTGTAACATTGCAGGTCCAAATCTTTGGAAAAATGGTTCTCCGGCTGCTCTGTTGAGAGACGGCGGTAGTTATTCAGGTTGAAAAGCTGCATAGGGAAGGGCGGGTTGTTGGTCAGAACCCCAGCGGGGTTGTCATAAATATGCAGCCCGTCGGCCATAGACTCCACCACCAGCGTTTCCTTTCCGTCGGAGAGCATCCAGTGCAGGCCGGAGGCGGGCAGACTGGGAGCGAAGGAATCGTCGGTGAGATTCAGGTTTGCAAGCGCTTTCCGGGCCTCCGGAACATCGGCGCATTGGCCCAAAATCCAGGGAATAAATTCAAAAGAGGCCACGTTGTCCTTACCGGGAACGGGCTTGGCGTAGGCGGCGTTGCCCACAAAATTCAGTCCTGCCATGCCCAGGCCCTTCTCGTTCATGGCGTCGTAGTAAAGGGGGTAGCCCCCGGCCATGTGGGCCATGCCCAGGATGGCGTAATGCTCGGCCAACTCCCCTGCATGGCGGAAATGGAGGGCATAACGCCGGGGCATGGCCGCCACTTCCTCCCCATAGCTGAATTCATAGTCCAACGTCCGGCCAAAATAGCCACTTTTCGTTGTGTAAACTGCTGCTGTACACATATTATTTCCTTCTTTCTGGTAATATTCTTGAATAAATCTTCGGCGATGCCGCCGCCCCTGCAGTGCCCCGCCGGAAGCGCGTCACATCCCACACAACCCCCACCGGGGCGCCCTCGTCACTCCCTCCGGCCGAAGGCGTTCTCTTCCTTCTTCCGCAGCTCGGCACGGGCGGCGTCGAACTTGGCGCTGGCCTCCTCCAGCCGCTTCTTCCAGTTCTCGCCGGACTGGCGCAGCTTGCCGAAAGCCGCCTGGGAAGCATTTTCTCTTGCTTCCTTCCACTCGGCCTCGGCGGCCTTCATCTTGGCCTTGGCGGCCTTCCATTCCGCCGTCAGCCTCCGGGAACGGGCCACCGCATTGGGGTAAGCGTCCCGGATACGCCGCAGCAGCGCACCCTTCTGGGTAAGCAGCTGCCGGACCTTGGTGCTGATCTCCTCGGTGGAGTCGCCGGTCTGGCCGTCAATGGTCTTTTTCACGCTGCCCATGAGTACATGGGATACGATATTATCTGCGATCAGCAGCAGAATAATGCACGCCGCCGTGATCTCCAGGGCCAGGGTACTCCAACTGTCCAGCCACCCGAAAATGACCGGGTCCACCCACTTGACAATGATCACGGACCCGGCCCCAAAGAGCAGCAGATTGCCCATCCAGATGCGGCCATGGAGGTTCATGGGCTTCCGGGAATAGTCCCACCAGCGGGCGTGGAACATTTTTTCCATGTACCAGCTGGTAAAATATTCCAGCGCGCCGCAGATGACCAGCCCCGCCAGGAACACCTCGGCATAGCTGCCCTCCTGACCGAACAGGCCCCCTACGGACAATGTCACAATGACGGCGCCCCACCCGTAAATGGGGCAGTACGGCCCGATGAGGAAGCCCCGGTTGATGAAGCGGTGGAACTGGATGAATTTCAGCGTGACCTCCATACACCATCCTGCCACGGCAAACAGGAAGAACACCACCACAAACCGGCAAACCTCCAAAAGCAAAGTATCCATAAGTCGTCTCCTTCGGGTTTTCTTTTCATTATAGCAAAGGGATGGACCCGACGCAAGGAGGGTTTTCTTCAAAGGCTCCCCCCGCACAGGGGAGGCTTATGCCCCGCCGCGAGTACGAAAAAACGACCTGAAAAGCGTCTCGCCTTTCGGGTCATGATTCCTCTTTCTTTTCCAGCCACTCGGAGACGATCTGCTCCACCAGCTGGGAAATGCTCCACTTATGTTCCTCAGCTTCCGCCCGGAGGGCCTCTTTGACCTCCTCCGTGGCCCGGAAGGTAATGTATTCCGTCTTTTTCTTCCAGTTCATGTGATCACCCGTATACATGATATACCTTGCCTGTTGACAAAGAAAGATGTACTAGGTATACTT
>JALEII010000115.1 GCA_022770345.1 Clostridiales bacterium
GCCGGAAGTTTGTTTGTTGGGGTTGAACTCGTCGGGACTTTCCCAATCCACGGCCCAAAGGGAATCGCTGATTTTCCGCCATTCCAGCACCTTGTAGGTTCCGGGAATAGGACTACCATCCTCAAAACGAACACGTTCTGCATCGTCCGTAAAGAGGACCACCTTTGCCGCTTCATGCAAATCATTGGCACAGCCGTCCATGTACTTCTGAAATGTTTTCTTCACTTCTTTCGGAATGCCATCACTGGAAGCGCAGGCAGCGAGCAAAATAGCAGTCGTGAAGAGCATGGACAGCGTCAACAGAATTGCGAATAACTTTTTCAGCATAGTTGTTACCCCTATTTCTAAGATAACGTGGGGGATACGAATGCGTATCCATAGGCGGCGGACGTTCGGACGTGAAAATTACGGCTCCAATTCCCTGTTCCTGATGTCCAACTCCTTTCCGAATAGGATGGATCTTTGCTATGTTACAATTGTATCAACGAAATTCTGGAATGTCAAGAAAGTTCTTGCCGGTAAACTTAACAAAGTTTCGCTGTGTAATTTGGCAGATATGACCAAACGAAAATGTTGTTCCAGTAAACATCATACAACTTGAAATTCCCCGCCGCCTCGAAGGAGACAGCGGGGAATGTTTCTTAAATTTTCGTAATGCGCTCCACCTGCAGAACATTCTCCCGGACGGTGAATTTTACGTTGCATCCGGCGAAGTCCAGGCCGTAGACCCGGTCCGGATCGTGCTGGTAGGAGGGCCGGGGGTCGTGGGAGAGAACGCCCAGCAGGGCGGAGCGCTTTTCCTCCGGCACAACTTCCAGCAGCGAATTTTGGCACTTTACCTCCAAAAGGAAGGCGTTTGCCGAATCCGTGAAGCCGCCAAGGGCCTCCGGGTGGGCGTCGGAATAGGGGATATAGGGTTTGATGTCGAAGATGGGCGTGCCATTCATCAGGTCCGCTCCGGCTACACGCAGCACCGTTCCCCGGTCCTCCGTTTCCGCAATTCCCAGCAGTCTGACGCAGGACAGGGCCAGCCCGTTGGGCCGGAAGGAGGAGCGGGTGGCGAATACACCCATGCGGGTATTGCCCCCCAGACGGGGCGGACGAACCGTGGGAGACCAATCTTTGCGGAGATTCTTGGAGAATTGCCAGATGATCCAAATGTATGAAAATCCCTCCAAACCACGCAAAGCATCGGGATTTCTGTACTCTGGCTCAAAGACAATTGTACTATCCAATTCTTCTACCAAACCGCTTTGACGGGGGATGCCAAATTTTGTTAAGAAATCGCTCTCCATGTGGGCGATGGGATGAATGATAACGTCTTGCATGGGGACCTCCTGTTTGGAATAAAGAAAAGGGCCTGCCGCAGCAGGCCCCGGAATATGCTCAGTGCTGGTCCAGCCAGGCATTGACCTTGGTCTTTGCCATGCGGAGGATGTCTTCCTGAGGATAGGGAGAAGCTGCTCCGCCGGATACGTAGAGAAAATACAGTCCGCCGGGGGTCTGGTACAGCGTTTCCTCATAACCGGCAGGGTCACCGAAATAGCCATTTGTGTACTGCTTGATTTTGGTAGCGGTTTCGGTGTCATATTCCTTCTTGCAAATGATCTTCTTCATGGGTGAACCTCCTTTCGAGATTTGCTGAGGTCATTATACGGCTATTTCTTCGGAAAATCAAGGGCAAATGGATTAAATTCCCGGTTATCCGTGAATATTGTTAAATTAGAATTGGAATTGGCAAAGAATTACTGCTGTTCTTCGTAAAAATGCACAAGGAAATTTCTTGCCAAAGGGGAGCGTATGTGGTATGCTTTTGAAAAAGGGGGCACTGACATGAAAAATATCCCCATGTTCACCACGGAAAACGGCGTGGCCAGCCTGATTTTACAGGAGATCCCCTACCGGCGGGAGGCCTACGTCCATATCCGTTGCACGGCAGCGCCGGAGCTGCTTTTTCGGGAATGTTTCGATTTCTGCAAAATGGCCGGGGCGGAGAAGATTTATTTTACAGGCCACCCGCTTCTGGAGACACGCTATCCCTTCCACACCAGCGTCCTGCGACTCCGCCGGGCCTTGCCGGAAAACCGGGAGAGCGGCTGCTTGTTCCCGGTCCAACGGGAGACGCTGGAAAAATTCAGGGAAATTTATAACCGCCGGATGGCGACAGTTGATAATGCGGCCACCCTGACCCTTTCCGGTGCGGAGGAGATGCTGAAACGGGGAAACGGCTATTTTGTCCACGACGGAAAGACCCTCCTGGGCATCGGTATGGCCTCCGGCGGCAGGATCGACTGCGTGATTGCCGAGGTGCGGGGTGCCGGACAGCGGGTGATGGAAACCTTGTTCCATGCCCTCTCCCAGGACAGCGTGGAATTGGAGGTCGCTTCCACCAATGTCCCCGCTATGGCTCTCTACGAGCGCATGGGCTTCGTGTGCGTGGAGGAAAAGAGTCGGTGGTACGGCATTTTCTGAAAATGTCAAGGAAAAATACTTGACAAACTCGCTGGGATATGGTATCATACTCAAGCTGTCAAGGCCAGACCCTTGACAAGGAGGGAAAACATGGAACCCACAGAGTTGATTTTGCTCTATGATTATTACGGCGAACTGTTGACCCCCCGGCAGCGGCAGTGCTTTGAGCTGCGGTATCATCAGGACCTTTCCCTTGGGGAGATCGCCCAGGAATTGAACGTCAGCCGCCAGGGCGTGTATGACAACCTGAGCCGGGCGGATGCGCTGCTGCAAAATATGGAAGCAAAGACCGGCTTCGTCCGCCGGGAGCGCCAGTGCCGCCAGGCGGCGGAGCGCATCCGTCAGGAAGCGGACAGGCTGTTGACCATGGAAAATGATACGGTTCGTTCTGCGGCTCAGGCGATTTTGTCTGCGGCGGCGGAATTGGAGGAGTAAGCAATGGCGTTTGAAGGCTTAACTGAAAAGATCTCTGCGACCTTCAAAAAGCTGCGCGGAAAAGGTCGGCTGAAGGAGTCCGATGTGAAGGAAGCTATGCGGGAAATTCGCATGGCGCTGCTGGAAGCGGACGTCAGCTATAAGGTTGTCAAGGATTTTACCAAATCCGTTACGGAGCGGTGCGTGGGTTCTGATGTGCTGGAGTCCCTGACCCCAGCGCAGATGATCGTGAAGATCGTCAACGAGGAACTTACCAAGCTCATGGGTTCGGACACCAAGCATATCCGCATGAATCCCAACGGCCCCACGGTGGTGATGCTGGTGGGCCTGCAGGGCGCCGGTAAGACCACCAACGGCTCCAAGTTGGCGGGGCTGATGAAGCGGCAGGGAAAGAATCCGCTGCTGGTGGCTTGCGATATTTACCGCCCCGCCGCTATCCAGCAGTTGAAGGTCTGCGGCGAAAAGCTGGGCATTCCGGTTTTTGAAATGGGTCAGGAAAATCCGGTGACCATTGCCAAGGAGGCGGTGCTGTACGCCCGCCAGCGGGGCTATGATATGGTGTTCCTTGACACCGCCGGACGGCTCCATGTGGACGAAGCCCTCATGGAGGAACTGAAAAACATCAAGGAAACGGTCCACCCGGATGAAATTATGCTGGTGGTGGACGCTATGACCGGCCAGGATGCGGTGAACGCCGCACAGAGTTTCAACGACTGGCTGGATATGGATTCCGTCATGCTCTCCAAGCTGGACGGCGACGCCAGAGGCGGCGCGGCTCTGTCCGTCCGGGCCGTTACCGGCAAGCCGGTGAAGTTCGTGGGCGTGGGCGAAAAGCTGGAGGACATCGAACCCTTCCATCCGGACCGGATGGCTTCCCGAATTCTGGGCATGGGCGATGTGCTGAGCCTCATCGAGAAGGCGGAAAAGGCATACGATGCCAAGAAAGCCGCCGAAATGGAGGAAAAGCTGAAATCCAACCGCTTCACCCTCCAGGATTTTTACGACCAGTTGGTACAGATGAAGTCCATGGGCTCCATGCAGGATATTCTTGCACAGATGCCCGGCGGAGCCAATCTGAAAAATATCAATGTGGATGAAAAGGCCATGTCCCGGACCGAGGCCATCATCCTTTCCATGACGCCAAAGGAGCGGGAGAATCCTTCCATCATCGGCGCCAGCCGGAAGAAGCGCATTGCTGCCGGTGCGGGCGTGAAGGTGGAGGACGTGAACCGGCTCCTGAAATCCTTTGAACAAATGCGCAGCCTCATTCGCCAGTTTTCCGGGCCGGGCGCCGGGAAGAAAATGAAGCGGATGCGTGGTATGGGCGGCCTGGGCGGCTTCGGCGGCATGAAGGGCTTTTGATTTGGTTCGCTGAAAGCAAATGTAGCTTTGCGATATAGAAATGTTAATTTGGAGGTGAATTCTCATGGTTAAGATCAGACTGAGAAGAATGGGCGCAAAGAAGAATCCTTACTACCGTCTGGTGGTCGCTGACTCCCGTTTCCCTCGGGACGGCCGGTGCATCGAGGAGATCGGCACTTATGATCCCCTGGCCAACCCTGCCGCTATCAACGTGGATGTGGAGAAGGCACAGACCTGGATCAAGAACGGCGCTCAGCCCACAGACACCGTTCGTGGCCTGCTGAAGAAGGCCGGTGTCCTGTAAGGGCTAAAGGAGAAGCGTAATGAAGGAACTTTTGCTGTATATAGCAAAGAATCTGGTGGACGATCCCGACCAGGTCACCGTTACGGAGTCCGAGAGCGAGGACGGCAAGATCTTGCAGCTCCATGTGGCTCCCGGCGACATGGGCAAGGTCATTGGCCGCCAGGGGCGGATCGCAAAAGAGATCCGCACCGTCGTGAAGACCGTTGCCCAGCGTACCGGCGAAAAAGTCACGGTGGACATCGTGGATTAACGCTTATGCGTGGCGCAATGTGCGTCACGCATTTTCCACTTTTTGGAGGTTTTTATGAAGCTGGATTTTGTGCAGGCAGGGGAGATCGTCTCTATCCACGGCCTGCGTGGGGATATAAAGGTCCTGCCCTGGACCGATGGGCCGGAGTTTCTGACGGCCTTTCACCGGGTCCGCATCGGCGGGACAGATTATAAGGTCGAAAAATGCCGGGTCCAGAAGACCTGCTGCCTGGTGAAGCTGGAAGGGGTGGATAACCCGGAGACTGCCCAGGCATTGAAGGGCAAAACGGTCGAAATTTATCGGGCCGACGTGAACCCGGACCTGATTTTTGCCGACGAGCTGCTGCACATGGCGGTCTACGCCGATGGAAAACTGCTGGGCGAAATTACGGATGTGCTGGATTATCCCGGCAACAGCGTGTATGTTGTCACCGGGGAGCGGGAGTATCTCATCCCCGCCGTGAAGGAGTTCATCCTGAACACGGACCTGGACGCCAACCGGATGGAAGTGAAGCTGATCGAGGGAATGGAAAGCGATGCGGATTGATATTATGACCCTGTTCCCGGAGTCCCTGACGGACGTGCTGGCGGACAGCATCCTGGGCCGAGCCCAGGAGCGGGGCTACCTGACCATTGAGGCCCACCAGATTCGGGATTACACTGCCAGCAAGCAGAATCAGGTGGACGACTACCCCTACGGCGGCGGCCGGGGGGCCATTATGCAGGCGGATCCCCTGTACCGCTGTTGGGAGGCGGTCTGCGACAAGGCCGGGGGGCCGGTGCATACGGTCTACTTGTCTCCTTGTGGGCACACGTTCAAGCAGGCGGACGCCATCCGGCTCTCCAAAATGGAGAATCTAATTCTGGTCTGCGGCCATTACGAGGGCATTGACCAGCGATTTATTGATGAATGTGTGGACGAGGAAATATCTTTGGGAGATTTTGTCCTCACCGGCGGGGAGATCGCCGCCATGGCTGTCACCGATGCAGTGGCCAGGATGGTCCCCGGCGTGCTGGCGGACCCGGAATGCTTTGAGGACGAGAGCCATTATTCCGGTCTGCTGGAATACCCTCAGTACAGCCGCCCGGCGGTATGGCACGGCCGGGAAGTCCCTGCCATTCTGCTCTCCGGCAATCATAAGGAAGTGGCCAAATGGCGGCGGAGGCAGTCCCTGCGGCGGACCCGGCTCCGTCGGCCGGATATGTACGAAAAACTGGATCTCAGCAGCAAGCAGGACCGAAAACTCCTGAAGGAAATGGAACAGGAGGATCTGGAGGCTGGCATAGAGGAGGATTGACCGTGGGAGCTTTGGAGACGCTGAAACAGTGGATCAATGAGAGCAAAAGATTTGTCTTTTTCGGCGGTGCCGGTGTCAGTACCGAGTCCGGTGTGCCGGACTTTCGTTCTCAGGACGGCCTTTATAATCAAAAGTACGACTTTCCCCCGGAAGAAATAATTTCCCATCACTTTTTCCGGGAAAGGCCCTTGGAATTCTTCCGATTCTACCGGGAGAAGATGATGCCCCTGGACGTGGAGCCGAATGTGACCCATCGGGTCCTGGCCAAATGGGAGCAGGCGGGAAAGCTGGCCGCAATCGTGACCCAGAATATTGACGGCCTGCACCAGAAGGCCGGTTCCAGGCGGGTCTATGAGCTGCACGGTAGCATTTTG
This sequence comes from Clostridiales bacterium, assembly GCA_022770345.1. Classification (GTDB taxonomy): domain Bacteria; phylum Bacillota; class Clostridia; order Oscillospirales; family Oscillospiraceae; genus Faecousia. The sequence continues at coordinate 6,495 of JALEII010000115.1, forward strand.
CGGAATTACTGCACCCGCTGCGGGAAATTTTTTCCGGCGGAGTACGTGAAAAACGCCGACGGTGTGCCGCTTTGTACCTGCGGCGGCATTGTGAAGCCGGACGTAGTGCTTTATGAAGAGCCACTGAATGAGGATACCGTGGAGAAGAGCATTGAGGCAATTCAGAATGCCGATATGCTTATCGTGGCCGGGACCAGCCTGCGGGTGTACCCGGCAGCGGGGCTGATCCGCTATTACCGGGGCCACCGGCTGGTGTTATTGAACCGGGAAGCCACGCCTTTTGACGGCTATGCGGACCTGGTCATTCATGACAGCCTGGGCAATATTTTCTCGCAATTCTAAATACAAATCATCGCCGCACCGGGTTTCCGGTGCGGCGAAAAATACGCTCCCGGCGGGAATTCCTACCGGGAGCGTTTCTATAAAATTTGGGGAAATCATCCGTTGCCCTCATCCACCTGCTGGGTGGGGTCGTAGTTCACGATGACGCTCATGCTGCGCAGGGTGTCGGCGTTGACTACTTTTGTGCCATACACGCTGACCAGGTACAGCGCCGGGCAGGAGGACAGACCGTTGACACTGGAAATTTCCGCATTGTAGTCCATCAGGACCTTGTTGAGCATTTTCAGCCCTTCCAGTGTGTCCAGCTTTTCCAGTTGGTTGTAGGATCCGTCGATGGTTACAAGCTCGCTGTCGGATGGGAATGCAGGCAGCACCGTGACGCTGTTGTAGGAGAAGTTCAGGGTCATCACCTTGGTCAGGGAGGCCAGGGCGGAAATGTCGGTCAGCTGGTTGTTGGAAATATCCAATTCCGTCAGGGCCGTGCAGCCGGCCAGGGCGGAAACATCCGTCAGGGCATTGTAGCCTAATTTCAGGCTGGTCAGCTTGGTCTGTGCGCCCAGGGAGCCAAGAGTGGAAATTTTGTTGTTCTCGGCGTTCAGGCTTGTCAGATTGGTCAGGCCGGACAGGGGAGACAGAGCGGTAACGGAGTTATAGGACACGTCCAGTTCCTTGAGATACGTCAGATTGCTCAAGGCGGTCAGGTCCGTCAGGGCGTTGCCGGACATTTTCAGGGTCTCCAGCCGGGTCATGGAGGAAATGGCAGAAATGTTGCGGATATTGTTGCTGTTCAGATTCAGTTCCGTCAGATTGGCGCTGCCGGTCAGCGGCTCAATGGTGGAGAGAGAACAGTTTTCCAGGGTCAGCTTGGTGAGCCGGGGCAGAGCGCCGATGAGCTTCAGATTATCCTCGCTGGGTTGGCTATCCAGGATGTTCAGCTCCTCCAACGCCGTCAGACCCGCCAGATACTGGAGATTTTCTGCCTTGGCTCCGGTGATGGTCAGCCTCGTCAGACCGGTCATTCCGGCCAGATCTGCCAGAGAAGCGGCATCCTTCGGCACAGTCAGTTCTGTAATATCCCACAGGTCGTTGGTATAAAGCACCTGTGCATCGTCCACTCCAAGGACCTCCCGAACGGCGGCTTCCACGGTCTTATCCTGGAAGGTTACCGGCTCGATAACGCCGTTGATGGTGTAGCCGAAAATAGACAGGGGGCTGACCAGCCCGTTTTCACCTACGCTCAGGGCATAGATATTCGTTTCGCCTGCGGGCAGGGTCAGAGGCTCGTCATAGACGGAACCGTTCATGGAAGGGTACTGGCCGTCGGTGGTGTAATAAAGGGTGGCATCGTCCCCGGCAGTCAGGGTCACGTCAATGTACTGGGTGTAGAAGCCGGGGGCCGGGTCCACTTGGGGGGCTGCCGGACGCAAGGTTTCCAACTGGGATTTGATTTCCGGGTCCGTAATGGAGCCCAGCATATTCACAGCATCCAGTAACTTGTCCTGCTCCACATAGGTCTTGCACAGCTCCAGATACAGCTTCACAGAGCCACCGTCGGCAATGGCGTTGGACAGAGTGTACTCGGCCTTGGTGTAATTCCCGGCTTTCTTGTACTGTTGGGCCAATTCAATGGCCACGTCCTCATCCTGATTGGCATGGGCATAGGCCTGGTCATAGCACCACTGGGCGGCTTGCAGAGAACCCTGCCGCTCGAAGCGCCGGGCCTGGCTCAGCAGGAAGTCACGGGTCAGATTGGGGTCATACACAAATAAGTACCAGATCAGGCAGGCAATCAAGGCAATGGCCAGCAGGATCGGCACGAGAATACGAATAGCACGTTTCATAGGGTCGCTCCGTTCTATGACTGTTATCACTTTGTAACTATTATACTTCCATAGGGGGGACCTGTCAAGTCCTGACGGAAAATTGCCAAAGATTCCTACCCTATTTCGTGCCTCTTTTTCCGGTTTGTTCGCTACACTATTGCCGGGAGGGAAGCCTATGCGGAAATATTGGAAGGAAATTCTGCTGGCGTTGGTGCTGGGACTGGCGCTACCCTGGGCGGTGGCTGCCGCCGGAATGAAAAGTCCTGTCCCGGCCACGGAAATCACCGCCACGGAAACCATGGAAACAACGGCCGCCCATATGGAGGCCACAGACCGGACACTGAAAGTGCTGCAAGAGGGGCAAGTTACGGAAATGGATCTGGACGAGTATCTCACCGGGGTGCTTCTGGGGGAAATCCCCGCGGATTTCGAACCGGAGACGAAAAAGGCCCAGGCGGTGGTGGCCCGAACCTATGCGCTCCGCTGCGCCGGAGGCCACAGCAAGCATCCGGAGGCAGACGTCTGCACCGATGCGGCCTGCTGTCAGGGCTACCGCGCCCCGGAGGACTATCTTGCCTCCGGCGGGACTCAGGAAGCAATCGACAGTGCCGCAGAGGCCGTGACGGCCACCCACGGACAGGTGCTGACTTATGAAGGGACGCTCATTGAAGCTACATATTTTTCCTGCTCCGGAGGCCGGACGGAGGACGCGGTGGCGGTCTGGGGGACGGACGTGCCTTACCTCCGGTCCACGGACAGCCCCGGTGAGGAAAACGCCATCCATTACATGGACACCGTGACTTTCTCATCAGAGGAATTTCAGGATCTGCTGGGAGCCGACCTGCCCGGACTGCCGGGGAACTGGTTCGGAGCAATCACCTATACCGACGGCGATGGGGTAGACACCATTGATATTGGGGGTGAGACTTATTCCGGAACGGCGATCCGGAAAGTCCTGGGCCTCCGGTCCACCGCCTTCGTCATCTCCGGGGTAGGGGACAGCGTTATCGTAACCACCAAGGGCTTTGGCCATCGGGTGGGCATGAGCCAGTATGGGGCCGACGCAATGGCCGCCTCCGGCAGCACCTATGCCGAAATCCTGGCCCATTACTATGCCGGTACGGTCCTGACCGCCGTCGATTGACAAACCTGCGCTTTTCGGGTAAAATAAGGGCAAGAATCAGAATATAAAGAGGTAAAGAACCGTGCCCATTCAAATTCCCAATGACCTGCCTGCGGCCGGGACGCTGCAGCAGGAAAATATTTTTGTCATGACCCACAACCGGGCCTCCCGGCAGGACATCCGGCCGCTGGAGATCGTACTCCTGAACCTGATGCCCACGAAGATCGCCACAGAGACCCAGTTCAGCCGCTTGCTGGGCAATACGCCCCTGCAGGTCCACCTGGAACTGATGCACACCACGTCGCATCAGTCCAAGAACATCGCCCCGGAGCATCTGCTGGCCTTTTACAAGACCTTCGACCAGATCAAGGACCGGAAGTTCGACGGTATGATTATGACCGGCGCACCGGTGGAGCAAATGCCCTTTGAAGAAGTGGACTACTGGCCGGAACTGAAAGAGATCATGGAGTGGAGCAAGACCCACGTCCACAGCACCCTGCATATTTGTTGGGGCGCCCAGGCAGGGCTTTACTACCACTACGGCATCCGGAAGCAGGGCCTACCGCAAAAACTTTTCGGTGTTTATCCTCATCATACGGACTATGCCCGGGCCATTTTGCTTCGGGGCTTTGACGATACCTTCTATGTGCCCCATTCCCGGCACACCACCGTCCTCCGGGAGGATGTGGAGCAGGTGGAGGGGCTGAAAATTCTGGCCTCGTCTCCGGAGGCGGGGGTCTACGCCATGATGAGCAAGGGCGGGCGGCAAATTTTCATCACCGGCCACCCGGAGTACGACCGGGACACCCTGGACAAGGAATACCGCCGGGACAAGGCCCTGGGCCTGCCCATTCAGCCCCCGGCCAACTATTTCCCCAATGACGACGACACCCAGCCGCCCGTGGTCCGCTGGCGGGGGCACGCCAATCTGCTGTTCTCCAACTGGCTGAACTACTTCGTCTACCAGACCACGCCCTATGACATCATGTCCATCGGACAGGAGGAATGAGCAGATTCCTGTTCAAGACTTTGAACTTGCGCTGACGAGATCATTTCAGAAGGAAAATGTGCTTGCATTGCCTTTTTAAGCACGTTTGTTTTTGATGGGAATACAGAATCCTGCTGACAAATCCGCCGATGTGGTTGATAGAAAGAAAAAAGCACCGGAGGGGCAGCTATGGACAATGAAGGGCATATCGATTTTTCGGAGCTTGGCGAAGATGCGAATCATCTTCGCCAATGCCAACCCGTACTCGGACCAGGCCATTGCCGTCCAGACTTCCAAGGGAAACCACTATGGGTTTGCCTATAGGGATGAAGCGTCGGAGGATGTGTTTCTGAATATGCTCCGGGAGAGGGATGACTGCGCCCTGGATTTGTTGGTCTGCCTGTGGACGGAGACCAGGGAAGTGGACCAGCCATGTATGCGGATGAAAAAGAAGCTGATGGCCCTGCACCTGGCCAATGGGGATATGCTGCTCCTGCTGAAGGGGGAGCCGGGACTGATCTGCCGGGACCTGAAACGGCTATTCTGAGACTTTTATTTATACGAAAAAGGCTCCCGCTTTAGTGGTGCAACTTAGGGATACGCAATCCCGGAAAAATATCGGCATAGTTGGTATGTATTAACCGGCTATGCCGATTTTTCTGTGTTTGTTACGGTTGGCGGTGTAAATTCACCGATACAGTTCCAGACGATTC
>JALEII010000002.1 GCA_022770345.1 Clostridiales bacterium
CACGCTCTGGATGATTACATCTATTATTACAACAACGACCGAATATCGTTAAAATTAAAAGGAATGAGTCCGGTGCAATACCGAACTCATTCACAAGCAAGTTAATATTAAATTTTTGTCTAAACTTTGGGGTTCACTTCATTTTCGGCAGCCCGGGAGAATTCTTACTTATTCTGGGAAATATCCATGCCAAAATACTTTTCGGACAGCCGGGTCAGTTCCCCGGAGTCGGACAGTTCCTCCAATGCCTGGTTCACGGCCTCCAGCAGGCTGGCAGTCTCGGCGCCCTTGCGCATGGGGATGGCCACCTGAGTGGCATCCGGATCCAGAGTGGCGACCTTGATGGGGGCGTCCGGATGGGCCTTCATGTAGTCGTTGAAGGTCACTTCCGCATTCAGCGTAGCGTCGATGCGACCGCTGAGCAGCAGCTCGAAGGTCTGCTCCAGATCGTCCACGCCGGTGACGGTAGCGCCGTACTTCTCGGCCACCTCGGCATAGGTGCTGGAAATGGTGTTTGCAGTCTTTTTGCCGTTCAGGTCCTTCATGGACTGGATGGAATCATCGTCGCTCTTGACGATGACTGCCGTGCGGTTGTAGGCGTAGGGGGTGGAGAAGTCGTATTTCAGCTGCCGCTCCTCGGTGATGTCCACGCCGTTGACCATGATGTCATAGCGTCCGGCATCCAGACCGGCCAGTAAGCCGTCCCACTCGCCTTCCACGAAGGTGGCCTTCACGCCCAACTTCTCGGCGATCCGCTGCGCCACTTCCACATCGTAGCCCACCAGGTTATCCTGCTCATCGTGATAGGTCCAGGGGGCCCAGGTGCCCTCCATGGCCACCACGATCTCACCCTTTTCCTTGATCTGACTCAGCAGATCCCCGGTATCCCCGGCCTTTTTTTCGCCGCAGGCGGTCAGGCTCAGGGCCAGCACCAGGCACAGAGCCAATGCGATCCATTTTTTCATAAAAAATGCTCCTTATTTGCTTATTTCTTCAGGAATTCCTCCCTGGGTCAACCGTAAAAACGCGCGGGTGCGCTCCTCCTTGGGATGCTCGAAGAAATCCTCCGAGCTGCCCTGCTCGATGATTTTTCCGTCCTCCATGAGAATGACCTTGTTGGACACCGTCCGGGCAAAGCCCATCTCGTGGGTCACGACCAGCATGGTCATGCCCTCCCGGGCCAGGTCCCGCATGACGGACAGCACCTCGCCGGTAAGCTCCGGGTCCAGTGCGGAGGTAGGTTCATCAAAATAGATAATCTCCGGGTCCGTGGCTACGGCACGGGCGATGGCCACCCGCTGCTGCTGGCCGCCGGAAAGCTGATCCGGATAGAAGTCCACCCGGTCCGCCAGGCCCACCTTTGCCAGGGCCTTTTTGCCGATTTCCATGGCCTGAGCCTTGGGCATTTTCCGCCCAATGATCAATCCCTCAGTGACATTCTGCAGGGCAGTTTTATTAAGAAACAGATTGTAATTCTGGAACACAAACGCCGTTTTCTGCCGGATCTTGGCAATGTCCCGCTTATGGACGCGGCCGAATGCATAGGTCTCCCCGTCGAAAATCAGTTCGCCGCCGTCGGCGGTCTCCAGAAAATTCATGCATCGCAGCAGGGTGGTCTTGCCGCTGCCGCTGGGACCCAGAATGGCCACCACATCCCCCTGCTCCACTTTAAGGTCGATGCCCTTCAGAACTTCCAGAGCGCCGAAAGATTTTTGAATATTCCGTACCGAGAGCATCTTATCCCGCCTTTCTTCTGTGGGCGTTGAGCTTCTTCTCGCCCCAGCTTTGCAGCTTGGTCAGCACCGTGGAGAACAGCAGGTAGATCAGGCCCACTTCGATGTACAAAAGCAGCGGCTCATGGGTCCGGGCCACGATGCGCTGGGTGGCCATGAACATCTCCGTGACGGTGATGTTAGCAGCCAGGGACGTATCCTTCACCATGGCGATCAGGGAGTTGGACAGAGGTGGAAAAGCCGTCCGCATAGCCTGGGGCAGAATGATGCGCCGCATGATCTGCAAGTAGTTCAGGCCCACGCAGTACCCGGCCTCCAGCTGGCCCACCGGCACAGCTTCCAGGGCCGCCCGGATCGTCTCGGCGCTGTACGCCCCTTCATTCAGAGAAAACACCAGCACCGCCGCCGGGAACGGCTCCATGAGAATACCCAGCTTGGGGAATCCGTAGAACACCACGAACAGCTGTACCAGCAGCGGGGTCCCCCGGAAGATCCAGATGTAAAACCGGCAAAGCTGCTTGAGGACCTTCACGTTGGCAAACTGCACCATGGCCACACACACGGCGATGACCATAGCCAGCGAGAAGGAAATGACCGTCAAGGGAATGGTTGCGGTCAGCCCCGGCAGGAGGATTTTCCAGAAGGAATCCGCCAACAGGGACCAGATGCGGGAAGAAAACACGTCCGTTCCTCCAATATGAAACAGATTTTCGTTTATGATACCATGATTTTCCGTGAATTGCAAGTAGAAACCTACTGAATTGGTAGGAGTTTCTTTGTAGAAATTGCCGTACCGGCAGCCGGTACGGCATTTTGCTTATACGTTTGCGGTCTCCCTGACGGGAACACCCACAGCGTGGTAGCTTTTCACGTCCAGAATGGTTTCGCCGTCCACCTGCAATGGAGTGGGCCGGTCGAATTCCACGGTAATATCGTGGCCGGTCAGAACGCTGACCATTTCCCGATGCTCCACATGCTTGCCCTGGAAAATGGAGGGGAACACCATCAGGGCCTTCAGCTTGCCCACGCCGTAATAGACCATCACGGACAACTTCCGGCTTGGGTCGGACCGGTCCTGATCCGGGGTAGGCATCATGCCGCCGCCATAGTGCCGTCCGAACATGGTAGGAGCCAGCCAGACCTTCTTGAATTCATGCCGGACCCCGTCTACGGTGATAACGGCGTTGGTGGGCTTATAGTGAAACAGCAGGCCCTTGATGGCGATGGCGGTATAGTTGATGGGCTTGTCACTCTTTTCCCGCTGCTCGTCGCCTACTTTGCAGCAGTAGCCGTCGATGCCGTAGCCGATGCCGTTCAGGAACCGGTAGCGCTTGCCCTTCACCTCCACGGTGGGCAGGCCCAGCAGATATTCTTTCAGGGAGAAGGGTTCGCAGCCCTTGGTCTTGCCCAGGTCCGTGAGGAAATCGTTGCCGCTGCCGGTGGCGTAATAATAAATTTCATTAGGGATGTTCAGGCCCTCCGTGTCGTTGATGAACCGATTCAGGGTGCCGTCTCCGCCGGAAAGGATGATCCGGGTCTCCGGATCCAAACCGGCAAACAGCTTGGCATAGTCGTCAATTTCGGTCATATCCTGGTATTTCAGGCTGTCGCCCAGGAGCATTTTGCTCAGATTGCGGGTCTCCCGTCCGGCTGTGCCGTCGCCCGCATGGGGATTAAAGAGAATCAGGTCGGTCATGGTCAACTTCCTTTTCTTTCGATTTGGCGCATGAAAATTCCCGTCTGCCGACAGCCGGGGAGAATATCGACATCATTTTACAAGAATCTCCCGGTCCTGTCAAGCAGGGCCGGGAGATTCACACAGTTTTTACCATTTTCTGGAAATTATGCTTCGTTTTTCCGATACCGGGCGATGACCCGCAGGGTCCTTTCCATATCCAAGGGCTTTGCCAGATGGTCATTCATGCCTGCCGCCACGCACACGCCCACATCCTCCCGGTAGGCGTTTGCCGTCAGGGCAATGATGGGAATGGTCTTGGCATCTGGCCGGTCCAACGCACGGATGGCGCGAGCCGCATTGGCCTGGTTGGCCTCCTCCGCTGCCACGATCCAGAATTGCTCCCGGCGCTTTTCGTCGGAGATCAACTGGGTCACATAGAGCACATTGGTAACGGTTCCGTCCTTGTCCCGGTTTTTCGCAATGAACCGGGCC
>JALEII010000026.1 GCA_022770345.1 Clostridiales bacterium
GGCCAAGTACGTGGGCGCTTACACCGCCGCTCTGAACGGCATCGACGTGCTGACCTTCACCGCCGGTGTGGGTGAGAACGACGGTCTGGTCCGGTCCATGGTCTGCGACTACCTGGGCTTCATGGGCGTGAAGCTGGACCCGGAGCTGAACAAGTGCCGGGGCAAGGAAATGGTCATTTCCACCCCCGACTCCAAGGTCCAGGTATGGGTGGTGCCCACCAACGAAGAGCTGATGATCGCTCAGGATACCGCCGATCTGGTCAACTCCGCCAAGAAGTAAAATCTGACCTGAGCCGCCGCCTTTGCGGCGGCTCTTTCCAAATTCCGACAAAAGGAGCAAAATCAATGGAATCTGTTGTGGAGCGCTTCCTGCGCTATGTAAGCTACGAGACTACCTCCGATGAATTTTCCGAAACCTGCCCCTCCACCCCCAAGCAGCGTCTGCTGGGCCAGCAACTGGTGAAGGAAATGCTGGAAATGGGCATTGCGGATGCCCGCATCGACGAAAACGGCTATGTGTACGGCTCTATCCCCGGAGATCCGGCCCTGCCCGCCATCGGCCTGATCGCCCACATGGACACGGCCCCTGACGCCAGCGGCGCCAATATTCAGGCAAAAATCGTCCCCTTCGACGGCAGCGATATCTGCCTGAACGAGGAACAGGGCATTTACCTCCGGGAAAGTGAGTACCCTGCTCTGGCTCTGCACCACGGAAAGCACCTGATCGTCACCGACGGCACTACTCTGCTGGGCGCTGACGACAAGGCCGGTGTGGCCGAGATCCTGGCCGCCGCAGAGTATCTGAAAACCGCCCGCATCAAGCACGCCACCCTGAAAATCGCCTTCACCCCCGACGAGGAAATCGGCCGGGGCGCAGACAGATTTGACATTCCCGGCTTCGGGGCCGACTATGCCTACACCTGTGACGGAGGCCTCATTGGGGAGATGGAGTATGAGACGTTCAACGCCGCCGGTGCCACCGTGGACTTCAAGGGCCTGAACATCCATCCCGGCTCCGCCAAGGGTAAGATGGTCAACGCCCAGTATATCGCCATGGAGTTCCAGTCCCTGCTGCCCGCCGCCCAGAAGCCCGAATATACCGAGGGCTACGAAGGCTTCCTCCACCTGACGGACATGGAGGGCAGCGTGGAGCACGCCCGGCTGCGCTACATCATTCGGGACCATGACATGGGCAAATTCACGGAGAAAAAAGAGATCATGGCCGCTGCCGCCGACTTCCTGAACCGGAAGTACGGAGAAGGTACCGTCACCCTGACCGTGAAGGACAGCTACTATAATATGCGGGAGAAGATCGAGCCCTGCTTCTACATCGTCGAGCGGGCCATGAAGGCCATGAGGGCCGTGGGCATGGATGCCAGGACCTCCCCGGTCCGCGGCGGCACCGATGGAGCCCGGCTCTCCTACGAAGGTCTCCCCTGCCCCAATCTCTGCACCGGCGGCGACAATTACCATGGCCGCTTTGAGTATATCCCCGTGGAGGACATGGAAAAGTGCGTGGAGATGCTCATTTCTTTGCTGACCAACGTGGAATAACGTCTTTCTTCGGAATTTTTTGAAATTCCCCCTTTACAAATTGAAAAACCGGTGCTATAATACTAGGGCTGTTAGGAAATGCACCGGTGGCTCAATGGATAGAGCATCGGATTCCGGTTCCGAGGGTTGGGGGTTCGAGTCCCTTCCGGTGTACCACAGCAAAACAGCTTTCCCAGGCGTTGGAGATTCCAGCGCCTGGGAAGGATGTCTGTCTTTAGCAGGAAAAGAAGCAAGTCGGTCAGGATCATCGCAGCCGGTCAGCCGGTGGCTTATCACGATGGCCAAAGTCAATTCTTGCAGCCGTGCAGAGCTTCCTCTTTTGAGGGTTCTCGCCGTGCTGTCCTCGTCCGTACGTGTTGGACGCCCACCCTATGCTTGACTACCGGGACTCTATCCGGCAGGGTTGAGGCTATGGGAATAACTTGCTTTATGTAGCATTGCGAAAATCCCGCTTGACAAAGCCATATCTCATATGGTAGAATGTCTTTGCTAAGATTTTGCTTGAGTCGCATTATCAAGGTACAGGCAATCGCCTTACATCGTCCCCGCTGTTGTAGCAGCGGGGACGGTTTTTTATGTCCGACAATTACAGGAATTATTTTACACAGAAAGGCCGGATTTGTCAATATGCACTTGCTCCAAAGGCAGAAATTCTCCTGCCCATGGGGCAATTTCCATATATTTCCAGTTTCTGGTCTCTCTGCATACAGGGCAGCTCAGATCGTGTCCAATAATCAGGACCATATCGGCACTGTCGGCACTGGCAGAGATGTTTCAACCTTTAGTTGAGAACCTTCCCATAGCAATTGCCGACTATATTGATTACTACAACAACAGAAGAATTCAAGCCAAAACAAAATGGATGCCTCCCGTAAAATTCCGGGAAGCATCCATGATGAAAAACTAATTATTCAGTTCTACCGGCTGTGTCCAGATAATTGGGTACATATCACAGTGGAGGCGCTTTTTGCTGGTCATGTACCCAGTTCTGGCTGGACAGAATGTAGGTACTTCATTTTTGCCCGGTAGTAAGAAATCTGCCAGATAGAGCGGGAATCGTCATCCACGACCAGGGCAAAGTAGTCGGAAATGGTTTCCGGTGCCAGGTGCCACAGGTCGAACAGGATGGCCTGATGGAGCTCTTGCCGTTCGATGTTTTCCAGCTTCACACGGCAGAAGTAATCCCCAATGGCGAAGAAGGGCCGTTCCCGGTCCGGAGAAACCCGGACCCCGCACTGTTTAGCAGCAATGCCCAGCAGTACGATCAGTTCAGTGAGATACAGAATGTCGTCATCGGTCATGGGGTTTCCTCCTATCTGTCTGATCGCTGCCGCCCTGCCTGCTTGGCCTGCAGAGCGGCAGCGTGCGTTTGAATAGTGTGAATTGCGCTATAGCCGGTACTGACTACGCCAGCCCTTTACCTGCCCGTCTCCGGCGGGATGGTCTCGTCCGGGACTTCCTCATCCACGACCGGCGGCAATCTGCTACCTGATTATGTTTTTCTTTTAAGCCGGATAGACTGTGGGTTTTCAAGTGCCTTGCTTCCGCCATTTTCATCAACACAGC
>JALEII010000100.1 GCA_022770345.1 Clostridiales bacterium
ACCGGGGCAGTGACGGTCAGCTTTTTTGTTCCTTCCGGGCCAGCTCGGCCAGGTAGGCCTTGCCGTCCTTCAGGAAGCTGCCGGCGATCATCACGATGACGATGCCGATGGGGAAGGCTGCCACGATGCTGACGGACTGGAGGCTGTTCATGGAGCTTTCCGCAAACAGCAGCGCAATGGGCAGCAGGATCAGCAGGATGCACCAGAGCAGCTGGATGCCCTTATGGGGCTGCTCCCCTTCCGCCAGACCGTGATAGCTGTAACAGGAGGCGGTCAGGGCGATGGAGTCAAAGGACGTAGCATAGAAGGCCACCATGGTGATGAGCACCACGGCCATAATGACCGGTGCACAGGGCAGGGTCCTGAGGATGGATACGATCATGCCGTACAGGTCCCCGTCCTGAAGATATTGGGCGATGAAGTCCGCCCGGCCGGAGGTCTGCAGGCCCATGGAATAGTTGCCCAGCACGATGAAGCTCATCAGGGTGGAGCCAACACCGAAGCCATAGCCGCCGAGAATGGTCTGCTTCACGGTGCGGCCCCGGGAAATGCTGCCGATGAAGAAGGGCGCCGCCACGCACCAGACCATCCAGTAGGCCCAATAGTAAATGGTCCAGTTCTGGGGAAAATTGGAGGTCCGCTGGGGGTCCGTGAAGGTGGAAAGCTCCAGGAAATTCTGCACCATCCGGCCCAGGGAGGAAAAGCCCGTTTCCAGAATGTACCGGGCCTCGCCGCCGAAGATCAGCACAAAGGCGATGAGTCCGAAGAACAGGTAAATGCACCCGTTGGCCAGAGCGCTGATGCCCTTGAACCCATGAAGCAGGGAATAGGTGTACACGGCGCAGGTCAGGAGCAGAATGATGATATTGATGACCGTGCGGCTGAGGGTCACATGGAACAGCTCCCCGATCAGCGCCGCCATCAGGGGCGTGGCCACACTGAACGTGGTGGCCGTACCGGCTAAGAGGGCAAACACCGCCAGCAGGTCGATGATGCGGCCCGGCAGACCGTCGGTATGCTTGCCCAGCAAAGGCCGGCAGGCTTCAGAATACTTCTGGCGGCTGCGCTTGCGGACATGGAGCATGAAGCCGAAGGCCACAGCCAGCACCAGATAGAAGCCCCAGGGGATGAAGCTCCAATGGAACAGGGGGTACACCCCCGCCCAGTCCTGAATAGACCCCATTTCCGCCAGATGGGGGTCCGTGGCGTAAAGCACCCACTCGGAGAAGGAATAGAAGAGAATGTCCGCTGCCAGGCCGCAGGTGAACATCATGGCGCCCCAGGCGAAGAAGGAATATTTCGGCTTTTCATTGGGCTCTCCCAGAACGATCTTGCCGTACTTGGAGAAGGCCAGGAACAGGGACAGTCCGAAAATACCCAGGCCGATGATGAGATAATACAGGCCGAAGGTGTCCCCGAAAAAGAACCGGATCTGGCTCAGGACCGCATTGGACTGCTCCGGCAGGAAGAAAAACAGCACACACAGGGCCAAGATCAGGGCCAGCGGCACCAGGGTGATCATCCAGTCAATGCGGGCCGTGCTTTTTTGTTTCTTCATGGTTCTCCTCCAGATCAGGGCGGTAGCTTTCGTCCATAGCCGCCAGCTCCCGAATATTGTCAATTTCCACTACAGCGTCCGCCGCCATGGGGTAAATGCCCAGCCGGTATTCCTCCGGGTGGCAGAACATGGCCACATCATCCCAGTAGATTTGACGGTTCTTCTTTTCGTCAAATTCCAGCTCCAGATGGCCCTTCAGCCGTTGGCCGTCGGCCCGGGTCCAGCGGGAAATGCTGTAAAGCTGCCAGCCGCCCTTTCCGCCGGTGCGGCTGCAATGGGTGACGATGCCGTTTTCCACAGTCTGCAGCCACTCGTCGGTCTCCCCGTCGGTCCAGACGCTGTTGTAGCCGGAGCGCTCAAAATCCGGCGCAAGGACGCTTGAATCCCGGATGATCTGGTCCCCGTCCAGGATCATGGCGTTTTCCAGATGGTCCCTGGCCACATACAGGGAGGCGATGTTGTTGCAGGTGTCGAAATAAGGATTGTCTATGAGGGTAAGGCCGGGATATTCCGCCGGCAGGGACGCAAACTGCTCCTTCCGGTACCCGACCACCACATAAATTTCAAAAATCCCGTTTGCATGGAGGGCGTGGATGACGGAATCGATCATCCGCTGCCCGTTCACCCGGACCAGAGGCTTTGGGGTATGCAGCGTCACCGGGTGCATCCGGTTTCCCAGCCCTGCCGCCATGATAATGGCTCTTTCTACGGTATTCATGCCTTTTCTCCTTCCTCAGCCCGGAAGATCCGGTAAAACTCCTTGGCGTAACGGTATTGCCGCAGGGAATATTCGCCGAATTCCACCCCAAGCTGCCGCTTGTATTCGCACCAGTTGCTCCACAGCAGCCCGCAGGCGGCCACATAGCAGTAAATTTTCAGCCGGGTCTCTCCGGGGCAGCCCTCCGGGAAGTAGGCGTCGATGAGGGTATCAATCTGGGCCCGGTCATAGAGGGCGTAAATGGCGAACATGGCAATGTCCACATGGGGGTCCTGCTCCCCGGCATACTCCCAGTCGATAAGGCGGATGTCGTCGCCGGTCAGCAGGAAGTTGTCCGGCACGGCGTCGATGTGGGTCAGGACCTTTTCCCCGGCGTGGGCTTCCATATAGGGCCGCAGGGACAGGATCTGCTCCTTGGTCCGCCGGTAGTCCGCATAGACCGAAGGGTTTCCCTTCCAAAGCTGTTCATAGAATTCGATTTGGCCGAAAATGTCGAAGCTGTGGCCCACATGGAGTCTGCGTTCATGGAATTTCCGCAGGAAGGCCATGCAGCGCCGGACATCGTTGGGGTTCTCCGGGTCGCAGACCCGGGCATTTTCCAGAAAAGCCGTGATTTTGTAGCCGTTGGCCGGGTCGATGTAATAGACATCGTCGCAGAGGGACAGGTCCCGGATGGCCCCATAGACGGCGGCTTCCTGGCGGCGGTCGATGAGCCGGTCGGTGCCCTCGCCGGGGATGCGCATGATGTATTGTTTGCCCCGGCAGGTGAACAGGAAGGACCGGTTGGTCATGCCCTTTTTCAGCACGGTGATGTGGGTAATATCCCTGGGACTTGCGTCAAATACCCGGCAGATGGTGCCGATGGCGTCGTTTTGCAGCTGGTCGGAGTCGCCGTCCAGCTCCCGGAGCTGCTCGTAGGTGTTGATCTCCACCACCTGTCCCTCCGGGACCACCCGGGCGGCGGGGAGCATTTTTCCCTCGGCGTACAGGGCTTCCTCCCAGAAGGCCCCGTCCATGCGGCTGTCGAGGCAGAGGGCGTGGACTTTTTCGGAAACCTTCCTGCCGTCGTCGGCGGTCAGGTAGCAAATGCCGATCATCCGGTTGCCGTTCTCGCTGACCGGAATGAGGGCCTGCTTCCGGTTCACCCGGACGGTGCTGTCCGGCGCAGGGGCCTCCGAGACCATGTACCAGGAGTAAAATTCATGGGTCCGGAAGGGATTTTCGGTGCAGTACAGGTCACAGGGGACCACATAGCAGTCGGAAAGGGCGCTGCGGACCCGGTCCACCGAGTGAAGATTGTTTTTTCGGGCATAGTCCGGGTTGACCACCAGCTCCACACCGAATTCGTCAATCAGATATTCGTACTGTTCCTTCAGGAAGCCCACGACCACCCGGATGTCCCGGATGCCCGCCTGATGGAGTTGGCGGATGAGGCGGTCCATGAGCCGTTCCCCGTGGACCTGCAAAAGGCCCTTGGGGGTCTCGGTGTTGATGGGTACCATCCGCATCCCGAAGCCCGCCGCCAGGATCACCGCCCGCTGAGGACGGTTTTCCGCAAGCAGCGCCTGACCGTTTTGGGTCAGGGTGCCGTCGGCACGGACATACCCCGTTTCCGTCAGGGACCGGAGGCACCGGTTCACCACCCCCAGGGAGTAGCCGCTCTCCTCCGCCAGCTCCCGCTGGCCGGAGAAGGTCCCACCGGCAAGGATGTTCAAAATATCCTGCTCTTGCCTGTTCATGTACAGACCTCCATTTTATTTCGTGAACACAAAACCAAAAAGCGTCTCCCCACCGGGGAGAACGATTTTCTCTTATTCTACACCGCCGCATGGAAAAAATCAAGGGGGAAAGGCAAGATAATCAGGAAAGAGATTGTCGTCCCCTGGCCCAGCCGTGTAGGGGTGCAAGAATCCAACGGTGGGGCGTAAGGCTCCCCCTGTGCAGGGGAGCCTTTGCGGTGCATCGTCGTCACGCCTTTTTTTCCAATTTTTCCCGGCTTTGAACTTTCTGAAACACGATGGCGGTTCTTGCGGGCAAATAGATTTGAAAGCCCAGACGGCCGTCGGCCTGCTTTTTGGCGGTATAGGTCTTATGAGCCACCCGGCCAAAGCCTCCGTACACGCCGTCGTCGCTGGTCAGCAGCACCCGGTAGCTGCCCGGCTCGCTGACCGGCAGAAAATAGCCCTGATAGGACCGGACCGGGTCAAAATTGAAGGCAAATACCCCGCCGCCCCGGCTGTACATGAGCACCTTGTCCCCCTGATGGGTCCAGAGACTCCGGGTTTTGCCGGTGAACAGGCGCAGTTTCCGGCCAATCAGCACCATGCCCTTTTCAAATTCATTCAGGTACTCGTACTTGAGATTGGGATCGTCTACCAGATTCCACTGGCGGCGGCAATAGTGATAGCTCCAGCCGTTTCCCTCCCGGGGAAAATCAATCCACTCCGGGTGGCCAAACTCGTTGCCCATGAAGGTCAGGTAGCCCTCACCGCCCAGGCTCATGGTCAGAAGCCGGATGAGCTTGTGCAGGGCAATGCCCCGGTCAATTACCAGATCCTGGATGGTCTTTGCCATGCCCGTGTACATATTTTTGTCGCAGAGCCGGAATAGAATGGTTTTGTCGCCCACCAGGGCCTGATCGTGGGACTCGCAGTAGCCGATGACCGGCTCCCCGGGGCGGCGATTGGTCAGTTCATAGAAAATGCCCCACATATCCCAGTCTTCGTCTTTCCGCTCCTTGAGAATTTTGATCCACATATCCGGCTCTCCCATGGCCAGCCGGAAGGAAAATCCGATGCCCCCCTGGGATACCGGCAGGGCCAGCCCCGGCATGGCGGAGGTGTCCTCGGCAATGGTGATGGCGCTGGGGTTCAGCTCTTTGACGAGGCTGTTGGCCAACTGCAGATAGGTCACGGCCTGGGTGTCGGTGTTCATGGAAAAATACTGCTTGTAGTCTCCGAAAGCAGTGCCGAGCCCATGGTCATGGTAGAGCATGGAGGTCACGCCGTCGAAGCGGAAGCCGTCAAAATGATATTCCTCCATCCAGAATTTCAGGTTGGACAGGAGAAAGTGCAGTACCTGATCCTTGCCGTAGTCGAAGCAGCGGGTGTCCCAGGCGGGGTGATAGCCCTCCGGGCCTGCGTGGAAATACTGATAGGGGGTGCCGTCAAATTCGCTGAGGCCCTCCCGGGTATTTTTGGAGGCGTGGGAATGGACCACGTCCAGCAGCACGGCGATACCCAGGGCGTGGGCGGCGTTGATGAGGGATTTCAGGTCCTCCGGGGTGCCGAAGCGGGAGCTGGCGGCAAAGAAATTCGTCACCTGATAGCCGAAGGAGGCGTAAGAGGGATGCTCCTGGATGGCCATGATCTGCAATACGCTGTATCCAAGAGCGGCCACCCGGGGCAGGACATTTTCCTGAAATTCCCGGTAAGTGCCCACTTTTCCTTCCTGTTGGGCCATGCCGATGTGACATTCATAGATGAAAACCGTCTTTTTCGGCCGGAAAGCCTCGTCCGTCCAGGGAAATGGGTCCTCGATATGATGGACCACGGCGTTCCAGCTGTGGTCTTTTTCGTCCTGGACCACATAGGTGGCGTAGGCAGGGATGCGCTCCAATTCCCGCCCCTCATGGACCACGATGGCGCAGTAGCGCTGGCCGTTTTGGAGGGTATGGATGCCGGGAATGAAAATTTCAAAGACGCCGTTTTCCAGCTTTTCCAGCTTATATTGATGCCGGTCCCAATTGTTGAAGTCGCCGGTCAGGTACAGCGCCTCCGCTGCCGGGGCCCATTCCCGATAAACCCAGCCCCCCACGGCCCGGTGAAGGCCGAAATAGTGGTGGCCGTTGGCAAAATCGGAGAGGGTGCCGTTTTTGGGAATGAGCCGCTTCCGGGCAGACTTGAAGTTGGCGATGCGCAGGGCAATGTCGTCTGTGTAGGGGGCCAGACAGGGATCCAGAGAAAAAATTTTCGGTGTCATGACAAAAACCGTCCTTTCCAGGTGGAGTGAGATCGTTATGGGGAAATTTTAAGAGGGATGCACGACCGTTTTTGTTTGTAGGGGCGGCGGCCTACCCCGATGCGCACAAATTTCATACGCCGAACCGGCGAAGCGTAAGGCTTCTCCTGGAGGAGAAGCTGTCAGCCCTTTAGGGCTGACTGATGAGGTCGAAGCTACCAATCATCACCATAAGTTGGTACAACGCTGCTACCTTCGACCTCATCCGGTCCGGCTTGAGCCGGACCACCATAGTAGAGGTATGACTGCCACTGGCAGTCATATAGATTTTGGATTCGCTGCGCGGAGCACCACCCTCCAGGGGAAGGCTTTTCTCAGAAGCTCGGGGGCTTCTGCGTCGATTTTTACCGCTCAGACGTCCCAAGCTGGCGGGCGAGGCGTGCCTCGCCCCTACCATGCCTCGCCATAGGTGCAGCAAAATTTGCAAAACGCCCCCGGAAGGGGATGGCCTTTCCGGGGGCAGAGGGGTTATTTTTGCTTTCTGCGCGCGCCGGTCCGGTCAAAGAGCACCATCATGGTGATGTCCACGCCCAGGGAGGCGGCCACGGTCAGGCCCAGCTCCCACAAAACACATCGCAATGCGGAAAATGCTACGTTTTCGGCGTCCATGGCGCCGAATCTGCCGCTGACGATCAGCATAATGACCAGCAGCACGATTCCCAGAGCCCCCCAGACCATGCCGGAGAGCTTCTGCATGAACTGCCAGGCTTCCATGCTGCTCATGCCCCAGAAGAACCGGTAGCCAACGGAATGATTGGCTTCCTTCGGGGCCAGGAAGAAGTACACCGCACCCAGCACCGCCAGTAAAATGGGTCCCGCCAGCACGCAGATACGCAGAACCATCACGGCATCGGTCATCAGCCTGACGATGTTGGGCAAGATCTTCGACGGGTCGAAGTTTTGAAGAAAATCCATGATTTTCTGAATCAGTTCCTGCATAATTTGGCTCCTTTCTGTGGGAGAGGTGTAAGATTTTTGGGAAAAGCCTTCCCCGCATAGGCAGGTGGCACGGCGAAGCCATGACGGATGTGGGGCGGTAGGCACCTCCGGCGAAGCGCCAATATATTGCCGCACTCCCGGCGGGGCTTTGTAGGGGCGGCGGCATGCCCCGCCCGCCGAATTTCATACGCAGAAATGGCGAGGCGTAAGGCTTCCCCTGGGGTTGTGCCCCGCGCAGCGAATAAGAATCTATATGACGGCCGGTGGCAGTCATACCGCTGCTACGCTGGCGCAACGTCAGTTGCGACTGATGAGGTCGAAGCGATCGATGATCACCATAGGTTGGTACAAAATTGCTACCTTCGACCTCATCCGGTCCGGCTTGAGCCGGACCACCTTCCCCTCCAGGGGAAGGCTTTTCTCAGAAGGTCGGGGGCTCTGCGCCTTATTTCATATTCTCGATCTCTTTAATGAATCCGCTGACATCCTGGAAGCGGCGGTAGACGCTGGCGAAGCGGATATAGGCTACCTCATCGATGGGCTTCAGCCGGGCCATGACCATTTCGCCCAGCTTTTCCGTGCTGACCTCCCGGATCAGGGAATTCTGCAATGTCTGCTCGATTTCCGTGGTGATGGCGTCCAGGGATTCCAGAGCTACCTGCCGCTTGTCGAAGGCGTGGACCATGGAGTTCAGAATCTTGTTCCGGTCAAAGGGCTGGCGGCTGCCGTTGCGCTTCACCACCAGAATGGGGGGATTTTCGATGATCTCATAAGTGGAAAAACGCCGCTGGCACTTGAGACATTCCCGACGGCGGCGGATGCTCAGCCCGTCATCCGACCGGCGGGAGTCCACCACTTTGCTTTCCAAATCACCGCAAAAAGGACATTTCATAGTAAATTCTCCTCCCGGCGGCGGAATGTTCCTGTACCGCCACCGACACAAGATAATTATACCAGAAAGGCGTAAAATTGTCCACCCCTTTTTAGTAAAATCGGATAGCACTTGCAACCGGGCCGAAAATCGGTTACAATAGGCATATTTCCCGTCAAGGAGGGCCTTTTTATGAAGGAACACAAGCTGTATTTTCTCTGGGCACTGCTTTACGCCCTGACCGCCGGCCTTGGCTTCCTCCCAAACCCGCCGGAGTGGGCCAAGGCACTGCTGATTTTATTGACCATCGGATTTTTTGTCCCCGGAGGGCTTCTTTTATGGAACGGCCGGAAGGACGCCCATACGGTCCACACGGTGCTGGGGCTGAGCATGGCCTCCTTGAGCGCCAGCCTGATTTTTTTGGTTGCCAATCTGGCCTCCACCCGGGCCGGAAACGTCGTGGGCGTGGCGCTGCATGTGCTCTTGGGTGTTTTTTCCGCCCCCATGTTCTGCGGACAGTATTGGGTGCTGGGACTGTTCGGCTGGGCCTGCCTTTTTTGCGCCGCCCTGGAGGCCCGGCGGAAGTTGAAAAAGTAGATTTCCATTGCATTTTTTGCAGAACCCTGCTATAATGTGTCCATCTCCGGCGGAATGCCGGAAGGAAAGAAAGGAACGAAAAATCATGAAGCGCATTTTGCCTTTTGTTTTGATCCTGTGCATGGTGTTTGCGGGCTGCGCCAAGGCCCCCGCCGGGACGGAGCCTTCCACCTCCACGCCCACGGTAGCCACCACCTCTGCCCCCACCACTGCCCCGACGACCGCTCCCACCACGGCCCCTGCCACCGCACCGGCCCATCCTGCGGTTGTCTACACCAACCCCCTGACCGGCGAGGAGATCGACAAGCCCTACTCCGCCCGTCCCGTGGCCGTGACCATCAACAACATCGACCCGGCTCTGCCCCACTTCGGCGTGAACGACGCAGACCTGTATTTTGAAATGCTCTGCAATGACTATGCCACCCGTGGCCTGGCCATTTATGCCGACCCTGCCGACATGGGCAGCGTGGGTTCCGTCCGCAGCGCCCGGTATAACCATGTGGACATCTGCCTGGCCTACAATGCCGTGCTGTGCCACGCCCACGCCAGCGAAAGCGTCATGAGCTCCGTGTACAATAATATTGAGAATCTGGACGCTTTTGATGCGGACTGCTTCTACCGGGACCAGGGCCGTCTGGATGAGGGGTATGCCTGGGAGCATTGCCTGTTCACCACCAGCGGCGAGGATGTGCTGAAGGCCGCCGAGAAGGCCGGCTATGACATGACCCAGAAGGCCGGCACCTCCTACGGTCTGCACTTTGCCAAGGACGGCACCCCCGTGGGCGGCGAGAAGGCCGAGACCGTGTCCTTCGACTTCTGGGGCAAGATGACCTACATGATCTACGACAAGGAAACCCACAAGTATGGCTACCGGGAATACAGCATGGACCTGTATGACGGCGTCACCGGCGACCGGGAGGCCTTCACCAACGTGTTCGTGATCCGCACGGACGTGTATAACGAGGGCGTGTACCATGTGGCAGACCTGCAGGGCAGCGGCGACGGCTATTATGCCTGCGGCGGCAAGATCATCCCTATGAAGTGGCACCACGAAAACGCCACCGACCCCTTCACCTTTACCCTGGAAAACGGCGACGTGCTGGTTCAGGGCGTGGGCAACAGCTATATCGGTGTCGTGCCCATGTCCAGCAACGTGGAGTGGGAATAAGCGGCTGAAAAGTCGGAAAAATTCCGAAAAAGTACAGAATCCCCCCGGCGGAATTTCCCGCCGGGGGGATTGCATATTCATTGGAACGTGCGACCCATTTGGGCAGCATCCCGGCGAAGCGTTGTAGGGGCATGCCGCCGCCCCTACATTCGTGAACGATACTGCCTACCGCCCCTCTCAGCACCCTTCGATGAGCGTGCGGAAGCGGGGGAGGCTATGGAGAATGGTGTCGTAGCTGACGCAATAGCAAATTCGGAAATAGCCCGGACAGCCGAAGCCTGCGCCGGGGACCAGCAGCAGATCCAATGCTCTGGCCCGGTCAAAAAATTCCTCCTCGTTTTCCGTGGGGACCTTCACGAACAGGTAGAATGCCCCCTCCGGCTTGGCGGCTTCATAGCCCATGGCCGTAAGGCCGTCGTACAAGGCCCGCCGGTTGACGTCGTAGGCCTCCAGGTCCGGCCGGACCGAGGCGCACCGGGCAATCACCTGCTGCATGAGGGACGGGGCGCAGACGTGACCCGCCGCCCGGGCAGCGCCCAACACGGCGGCGTAAATCTGCGCGCTGTCCGCAGCGGCTCTGGGCACATACACATAGCCGATGCGCTCGCCGGGCAGGGACAGGGATTTGGAGTAGGAATAGCACACGATGGTGTCCCGATAAATGCACGGAACGAAGGGAACTTCTACCCCATCATAGACCAGTTCCCGATAGGGCTCATCGGAAATCAAATAGATTGGATGGCCAAATTCCACACTTTTTCTCGTCAGAATCTCGGAAAGTGCCTGCAACGTCTCCCTGGAATACACGGTCCCGGAAGGGTTGTTGGGAGAATCAATCATGACCGCCTGGGTGTGGACATTCAGCATTTTTTCCAACTCGGAAAGTCGGATTTGGAACCCCGGCACATCCGGCGGCACTGCCCGGAAGGTCAGTCCGGCGCTTTCGGCGAAGGGCTTGTACTCCGGAAAATAGGGGGCTACCGCCAGCACTTCCCCGCCGGGGACCGCCAGGGCCGACAGCACGGCCACCAGCTCCGGGGCCGCTCCGCAGCCCAAAAACAGCTCGCCGGGCGTGATGTCCGTGCCGAAACGGGCGTTCAGGTCGTCGGCAATGGCCTGCCGGGCGGCCACGTCTCCGGCAGCGGTGGTGTAGCCGTGGAGGGCCAGGCTGGGCATGGTGGCCAGGGCCTCCCGGATGGCGGCCTCCACCTGGGGCGGCGCCGGAATGGAGGGATTGCCCAGGCTGAAATCAAAGACGTTTTCCGGACCGACCTCTGCCGTCCGCTTCCGTCCGTACTCAAAAAGTTCCCGGATCACCGACCGATTGGCCCCAAGGCTGTAGGCTTTTTCGTTAAACATGGGCAATTTCTCCTTCTTCGTACAGGGGCCTGCCGCCGGTCTGGGGCCGATAGGTCACAGAGCCGATGGGCTTGCCGGGACAGCCAAATTTGGGAATATAGCCAAAAAGATCGACATATTCCACAAGGTCCTGCTTTTCCGCATCCATGGCTTCCATGACTGCCAACGTGGCGTATACATCGTCCAAAGCCCGGTGGGAATTGCGGACCTTTCTGCCCAGTCCGTAGGCTTCGATGGCATTCAGCAGCCGGTGAGGATAAGGGCGGCGGTCCCGGTAGACCGTCAGCAAATCCAGCTTGTCCTTGCCCTTGAGAATGTCCGGGTCCCCGGATCGGAGCAGAAAATAGTAAAGAAAACTCAGGTCAAAGTGGGCGTTATAGGCGATTAACAGGGAATTTCCGGAAATAATCTCCGAAATATCCCGGCAGACCCGCTCTTTGGACAGGCCTCGCTCCCGCAGGTCCTGAGCGGTCAGTCCGGTGAGTTTTGTGATGGCTTCCGGAACGAAGCCGCCGGGGCTTAAGGCCACAAGCTGGTCATATTCGCCCGATACCACGGGGCCGCTACTGCCTGCTTCCACCGTGACGGCGGCGAATTCGATGATCTCGTCCCGAGACCATTGCAGACCGGTGGTCTCCGTGTCGAAAATCACCAAACGGTCATATTTTTCCAGTAATTGGCAGAATCGATTCATTTTTCCTCCAAAGTCAGGGCCAGTGCCCGGCGGAACTTGCTTTTTGGCTGGGGATGCAGGCCAAATTTTTCGGCAAAATCACGGGCGAAGGCTTCCCATTGGGACGCTTCCCCGGTCTTGCCCTCAATTTCCACCTCACAGATGGGGGCCTCCCGGCCGCTGCCGGTGACTTTGCCCAAATCCAGGGCCAGCTCCACTTCGCCGCCGGGGACCGCCATGGCCATGGCCCGCCGGGTGAATTCCGCCCCGCAAATGGGGGAAAGATCTTCGCTTTTCAGACCGTTCAGGGCGGAAAGACAGCTTTCTTGGGCAAGAACCGGCAGGACTTGCGCCATATTTTCCCCGGCACATTCCCATTCTCCCCGGCCAAGCCCCTGCTTCGGGGACTTCACCGTGGCGATGGAGACGTTGTTCTCCCGGCGAATGCGGAGCGTAATTTTTTCGGCGGAAAGAAGCCTGTCCGGGGTGTCGAAATATACGGTTTTCATGTGGAAAACCTCGAACTTTCCGGAGAAAGAATTTGCAATTTCTTCCAGAATCTCCGGGGTTGCCTGATATTTCCATTCAATTTCCATGCCCATGGGGATACCTCGATTTTCTAAGTTATTGTGCGGTTTCTGCCTTATTCTGAGGGAGCGCATCCCCGGCGAGGCTTTGTAGGGGCGGCGGCATGCCCCGATGCGCACGAATTTTATACGCAGAAACAGGGGAAGCGTAAGCCTTCCCCTGGAGGGTGGTGCTCCGCGCAGCGAATCCAAAATCTATATGACTGCCGGTGGCAGTCATACCGCTACTACGGTGTCACGGGCCTTAGCCCGTGACGGATGAGGTCGAAGGTAGCAATTTTGTACCATCCCATGGTGATAATTTTTAGCTTCGACCTCATCAGTCGCAACTGACGTTGCGCCAGCTTCCCCTCCAGGGGAAGCCTTTGCTCTGTCCCATCAGTTGCAGCGTCGATTTTAACTACTCTGGAATTGTAGACTGGCGGGCGGGGCATGCCGCCGCCCCTACAATG
>JALEII010000112.1 GCA_022770345.1 Clostridiales bacterium
CCAGGGCCGGGAGCAGCAGGAGCAATGCCAGGGAAAGTGCCAGAAATTGTCTCCATCGCTTCATAAAAATTCTCCTTTTCTGTGAATTCGTTTCCGGGTAGCTGACATGAGTATATCACAGGTGAAATTCCGCCGCAAGTACCCTTGTGAAAAATAGCAATGTACACAAATGATTCAAGGAATTCTCACAAATTCGGCAGAACGGATTGTGCAATACGCCGATAGAACAGTTTTGATTTTCGGAATTTCTCCCTGAAAAAGGAAATTCCCCGGCGCAGGAGCGTCGGGGAATCCGAAAATGCAGTTTCTTGACCAGAAATCCCGGTCACCTGAGCGAAAATTCTATCAAATCTCCACATCCAGCTTGGCAACCACACGGGAGCACCGGGGGCACAGGCCGTTGGCGTCAGGAGACGTGGTGTGCATCCAACAGCGGGGGCACTTCTCGCCCCGGGCCTCGGTGACGCCGATGGTCAGACCGGGGAAGTTGGCACCGGTGCCGGTGAGGGCACCCGCCTCCGGGGCCTCCCAATCGCAGGAGGACACGATGCAGACCTCCGCCAGGTTCACGTCCTTGCAGGCTTCCCGCAGGGCGGCATCCTCGGTGGACAGGCTCACATGGGCCTCCAGGGCCTTGCCGATGCGCTTCTCGTTCCGGGCCAGCTCCAGCACGCCGTTCACATCCGCACGCAGCTTCATCACCGTGGCCCACTTGGCCATGGCGTCGGCATCCAGTGCGTATTCGGCGCAGTCCGTGGGCATCTGATTCAGCAGGATGTTCCGGGTGTCATCTCCGGCGGCGTGGGGCATGGCCTGCCAGATCTCGTCACAGGTGAAGGCCAGGATGGGAGCAAACAGCTTGGCCAGAGCGTCAACGATGCGATAAAGAGCCGTCTGGGCGGAGCGGCGGCGCAGGCCGTTCTGCTCCTCGCAGTACAGCCGGTCCTTGATGATGTCCAGATAGAAACTGGACAGCTCCACCACGCAGAAGTCATTGATGGCATGGGAAACGACATGGAACTCGTAGTTCTCATAAGCCTTCCGGCACTGGGCGATCAGATCGTTGAGCCGGGTCAGGACCCACCGGTCCAGCTCCTCCATGTCCTCCGGGGCCACCAGGTGGTCCGGGTCAAAGCCGTTCAGATTGCCCAGGCAGTACCGGGCGGTGTTGCGGAATTTCAGGTAGTTCTGGCTCAGCTGCTTGAAAATTTCCTTAGAGCAGCGCATATCCACATGGTAATCCGCAGAACCGGACCAGAGCCGGACAATGTCGGCACCGTATTCCTTGATGAGTTCATTGGGGTCCATGCCGTTGCCCAGGGACTTGTGCATGGCACGTCCCTGGCCGTCCACGGTCCAACCGTGGGTCAGCACCTGCTTGAAGGGAGCGCCGGCGTCCAGAGCGCCCACGCTGGTCAGCAGGCTGGACTGGAACCAGCCACGATACTGGTCGGCGCCTTCCAGATACACGTCCGCAGGCCACAGTTCGGGGGTACGATGCTTCAGAGCGGCATAGTGGGTGGAGCCGGAATCGAACCAGCCGTCCAGAGTATCGGTCTCCTTCTCAAAGCCCTCGGCCTTGCCGCAGTGGGGGCAGGTGAGACCATTGGGGATCAGGTCAGCGGCATCCTTCTCGAACCAGATATTGGAGCCATGCTCGTCAAAGAGCTTGGAAATGTGTGCGATGGTCTCCGGGGTGCAGACCGGCTTGCCGCAGTGCTTGCAGTAGAACACCGGAATTGGCAGGCCCCAGCGACGCTGACGGGAAATGCACCAGTCGTTACGCTCCCGGATCATACTGACCATCCGGTCGCCGCCCCAGGAGGGCAGCCAGCGGACGTTCTCGATGGCCTTGATGGCCTTGTCCTTGAAGGATTCCACGGAGCAGAACCACTGAGGCGTGGCCCGGAAGATGATTGGATTCTTGCAGCGCCAGCAGTGAGGATAGGAGTGGACAATTTCTTCGGAGGCGAACAGCACGCCCGCATCCTTCATATCCTGCAAAATCACCGGGTTGGACTCCGTGGTGGTCATACCGGCGTATTTTCCGGCATAGTCGGTGTGGCGGCCCTGATCGTTCACGGGAACCACCAGATCCATGCCATAGCGCATACAGGTTTGGTAGTCGTCAGCGCCGAAGCCGGGGGCCGTGTGGACGCAGCCGGTACCGGAATCCATGGTCACATACTCGGCGTTCACCAGGCGAGAGGTCTTGGGCAGGAAGGGGTGCTGGGCCAGCATATTTTCAAAGAAAGCGCCTGGATAGCTGGCCAGGACCTCGTAATGCTCGAAGCCGCCGATGTGCATGACCTTGTCCATCAGGGCCTCGGCCATGATGTAGGTCTCGCCGTTCTCGGCCTTCACCAGCACGTAGGTATCTCTCGGGTGGAGGCAGATGGCCATGTTGCTGGGAGCGTCCAGATGGTGGTGGTCCAGATTACAAAGAAGGTGTGACTCAAGTCAAACTGAGCGAGCTTGCCCAGGTCGTCCTTCATGGGGAATTTCACATAGACAGAGGTGCAGGGGTCGTCCTGATACTCGATCTCCGCCTCGGCCAGGGCCGTCTCGTCCTTGGGACACCAGTACACGGGCTTCAGGCCCTTATAAATGTAGCCCTTCTGATACATGGCCCCGAAGATTTTCACTTCCTCGGCCTCGAAGTGCTTGTCCATGGTCCGGTATGGGTGGGCCCAGTCGCCCACCACGCCCAGACGGCGGAAGCCCGCCATCTGCCGCTGGATATAGTCCTCGGCAAAGGCCTCGCAGGCGGAACGGAATTCCGGCACGGGCATGGTCTTGCGATTGATCTTGTTCTTCTTGATGATAGCGGACTCGATGGGCATACCGTGGTTGTCCCAGCCGGGGACGTAGGGGGTATAGTAGCCCATCATGGCGTGGCTGCGGACGATGAAGTCCTTCAAGGTCTTATTCAGGGCATGGCCCATGTGAATGTCGCCGTTGGAGAAGGGAGGGCCGTCATGCAGCACGAAGGGGGGCAGGTCTTTATTTTTTTCCAGCATCAGGTCGTAAAGGCCCTGATCGTTCCAGCGCTGGAGCATCCCCGGCTCCCGGTTGGGCAGCCCTGCCTTCATGGGAAAGTCGGTTTTCGGGGTGATGATGGTGTTTTTGTAATCCATTGGAATACCTCCGTTTGAAAAATCAGATAAGGCCCCCAAAAGGGGAACAAAAATGCCTTTGCCTCCTGAAAATCAAGAGACAAAGGCGAAATACCTCTGCGGTACCACTCTCGTTCCGGCAAATACCGGCACTCATGGGCGCTGTATCGGGCGCCGACCGGCGAAGCCTACTTGGGGTGTCCCGTTGGGTCCGCTGCTCCGAGGGGATATATGCACCGCTTGCCCGCTGCCTTGCACCAAACCGGCAGTTCTCTGGGGGCAGGGGAGACGCATACTTGTCCTCATCCTGGCAAAGAAGAAACTTTAGTTGTGGGTTGGATCGTAATTCCGGCCGAACTGCAAATTCGTGAATTTGCTGGTGGTGTCGGAGGTGGGATGTCTGGGAGCGACCTTGGGCGCGGAATCCTCCGTAGTGCCCACCAGGGCTTCCAGATTCTGGGAAATTTCGTCGGCCACGGCGTCGGCATTGCTGACAGTTTCGGTGGCTTTTGCGTTCGTCAGAGGCCTGTTGGCGGCCTTGATGCGCTCCAGTGCCTGGAGGCAGGTCCGAATTTGGCCGGAAATATCGTCAATTTTCGCATAGGCGGTCCGGCGGGCTTCCTCCACACGGGCATCCTCGGCAGCGATGAGGCTGTCGGCATTTTTAGCGCTTTCGGAGGCGGCGGCGTTCGCGTCGGAGAGCATCTGCTTGCACTTGGCCTCGGCTTCCTTCACCATCATGTCGCAGGTCTTCTGAGCGTTGACGATGGCATCCTTCATGCTGGCTTCGTTCTTGCGGTACTCCTCCAGCTTGGCGACCAGCACCCGCATCTTACTTTTCAGCAGGGCGTTTTCCTTATATAGGGTCACATAGTCTTCCGTCAGAGGCTCCAGGAACTCGTCCACGGCCTGCATATCATAGCCGCCGAAGGTCGCACGGTTGAAGGATATCTGATCGATTTGCTGCGGTGTAAACATAGGCATTTCCTTTCTATGGGATGGAGGAACTTAGACGTAGTTTTCGACCTCGCTCTGCAGGTTCTCCAGGTCGCCTACGATGTTCATGCCGCTGGGGCAGAACAGATAGGAGGCGTTGGCGATCTTCTTCACATCGCCTTCCAGAGCGTAAATGCAGCCGGTGAGGAAATCCACCACCCGGCGGGTCAGGGCCTTGTCCACGTTCTCCATGTTCAGGATGACGGCCTTGTGCCGCTTCAGATCGTCGGCAGCCTTGGTGGCGTCACTGAAACTTTTGGCCCGGAACAGGACCACTTCCTGCTTGGCGCCGGAGGAGCTGCTGACCACCTGACCCACAAAGCCGGTAGAAGGAGCGGCGGACACGCTGCTGACGCTGGGCGCAGAGAATCCGGTGTCGGCGCTGTCGTCGGTATCGAAAGAGGAGGCACGGTAGGAAGCAGTGTGGCGGCGCTCCCGGGGAGCGGGGGCAGGGGTCTCCTCCTCGTAGCCATCTACGTCCTCATCTTCATAATCATCATATTCCTCATCGGAATAGGGCTGGGTAAATTTCTTAACGGAATCCCAAAAACTCATAATATCTGTTTCCTCCTAGTATGTTCGCATCAATCCTGATAAGACTTGGTGTAATCCCGGGGGCCGAAAATGGCGGTGCCCAAGCGGATCATTGTGGAGCCGCAGCGGATGGCGGTCTCAAAATCCCCGGACATACCCATGGATAGTATATCGACTGATACATTATCGTATTTTTTCCGCCGAATGTCAACAGAAAGAGTCGAAATTTCTGAAAAAAATTCTTGAGATTCTGCCACTTCCTGGCAAATCGGGGGGACTGTCATCAGGCCACGGACAAAAATATGCGAAAAGCTTGCCATTTTCTCTACCACCGGCAGAATCTCCTCTTTGGCAAAGCCGCTCTTGCCGGCTTCGCCGCCGATGTTCACCTCCAACAGGACCTCCTGCGTGAGTCCTTGGCGCTCCGCTTCCCGCTCGATGACTTCGAGAAGGCGGACAGAATCCACACTCTGAATGAGGTCCACTTTCCCCACCACCTGTTTTACCTTGTTGGTCTGCAGGTGGCCGATGAAGTGAACCGGCTTCCCGGCGTAGGCATTCTCGGCCAGCTTGGCCGTCAATTCCTGGACCCGGTTCTCCCCGCAGCAGTCTACCCCGGCGGCGATGGCCTGTCGGACGGCAGAAGCATCGTTCATTTTCGTGGCGGCGCAGAGGAGGATATCTTTTGGGTCCCGGCCGCAGGAAAGAGCAGCATCGTTGATTCGCTGCCGGATGGCGGCAACATTTTCCGCAATGGACATAATAGGAACCTTCTTTCTATTTCGTGGGGACCGGGAAAAAGCCCCCGGCAGAGAGGCCGGAGGCTTCTTTCTCAGATCCCTGTGGCTGCGGCCTTCAAGGGCCGGATGGGGACCAGTGTGGATATGGCGTGCTTGTAGATCATCTGCTGCTTGCCGTCAGTGACCAGCAGCACCACGAAGCTGTCAAATCCGGTGATGATGCCCCGGAGCTGAAAGCCGTTCATCAGGAAGATCGTCACGGGGACCTTGTCCCGGCGGACCTCCTTGAGAATGGCATCCTGTAAATTGATGGTTTGTTCCGGCATAATATGTATTCCTTCTTTCTTTTAGGATGTATATAGCATACCAGAAATCACTTGTCGAAATCCGTCGCAAGCCGGAAAGCCGTCGCAAGAATTTCGGCGCTTCCGAAATGATCGCCCCGTCGGAGCCAATGCATAGCCGGATTCCGCCGGAACCAGGTCAACTGCCGCTTGGCGTAGCGCCGGGAGGACTGCTGCACCTGGGCAATGGCCTGAGAAAGCTCCGACCGGCCATCCAGCACGTCCAGAAACTCTTTATAGCCGATGGCCTGCATGGCCGTGGTGCTTTTCGGGACCCCAGCGGCCAGGAGACTGCGAATTTCGTCCAGAAGCCCCCGTTCCATCATCCCTTCCACCCGACGGTCGATGCGGTCATAGAGGTCCTGGCGGTTTTCGTCGCACAGCCCCAGCCAGAGGGCCTGAAATTTCGGCGGCACCTGCTGCGTTCTTTGGTTGTGGGCGGTCATGGTCTCGCCGGTCTCCAGATAAATTTCCAGTGCCCGGAGAATGCGCTTCCGGTCCCCGGGATGGAGCCGTGCAGCCGTCTCCGGGTCAATGTCCCGGAGCCAGGAAAGCAGCGGCTCGATGCCCTCACGGTCTGCCTGCCGTTCCAGTTCCTCACGGCGGCCCGTAGACGGGGCAGGGGCGAAGGTATTGCCCCGGATGAGAGCATCCATATAAAGTCCTGTGCCGCCTGCCACGATGGCAGGGATGCTATGGCTCATCAGATCTTCCAGAATGGGCGTGGCCATGGCGCAGTACCGGCTCACGGAGAAATCCTCCTCCGGCTCCGCCACGTCCAGCATATGGTGGGGGATGCCCTGCATTTCCGCCGGGGTGGGCTTAGCGGTGCCGATGTCCATGTGACGGTAGACCTGCATGGAGTCGCAGGAAATGACCTGCCCCCCAAGGGCTTTCGCCAATTCCACCGCCAGTGCGGTCTTGCCGGAGGCAGTGGGACCGGCGATGCAGATGATCTTAGCCATGGCGGCCACGCTCCTTTTCCAGTACCCGCAGAAATCTGGGGCGATTGTAGCGCTGCATGATCACGAACACGCTGTCCACCAGTGCGGCCAGCAGGGAAGTGCTCCAGAACACCCCGGCAGCGCCGAAGGCAGGGATGGTCAGCAGGGGAGCAAAGCTGAGCAGGAGGATCATTTCATGGCCCAGTTCCGCAATGCACCCGGCCTGGGTCACGGCTTCCAGAGAATTGCCGCTGACGGCAAACTCCTCCGGCCGGTAGGTGGGCATTTTGTCCTTCCACCGGCAGACCCGCAGGAAGCGATAGAAACCCGCTTCCCATTTCCGGGGCCGGAACCATTTTCTTTCCCATAGGAACCGATCCCGGAATATGGCCCGCACGGCCCCGCCGACCAACAGGCGCATGAGGAAATGATAGCCGGTGGTCCCAAAAGAAATGGCGGCAGTCAGCATCCAGGCCGCTTTCGTCTGCCCGTAGGCAGCGGCCAGTGCCGCCGTCACGACCACAAGCACGGCGGTCATTGCCGGAATCCCCCGGCGCAGCGTGTCGTTTCTCATGTCCGGCGGAACTGCTTTTCCAACTGCTTCTTGCTGATGGTCACGCAGATGGGCCGCCCGTGGGGACAATATTTCAAATCTTCCCGCTCCATAACCTGTTTCGCCAACGCCAGCAATTCCGCTTCGTCCGTATGCCACCCGGCCTTGATGGCCGCCTTACAGGCCACAGTGTGCAGCAATTCGTCCCGGAGAGTCCCGGGGTCCTTCTGCTTGCCCTGGGTCAGGTCGCTGGCCAGCTCTTCCAGGACTTCCTTGGCATTTTCCGGATCCAAATCCATGGGGATTTGCCGAAGAAGCACGGTATTTTCTCCGAATTCTTCGATTTCAAAGCCGATTCTATCCAGAAGCCCCTGATTCTCCAGCAACGTAGCCGCCAATTCCGGGGTCAGGCGGCAGGGGATGGGAGAAAGCAGGCTCTGGGCGGTCATACGCTCCTGATTGGCCCGGAGTTTATCAAACAAAATACGCTCGTGGGCGGCGTGCTTGTCGATAAGAAAAGCGTCCTCCCCCTGCTCCACGATGATGTAGGTCCGGTACAATTCGCCCACCAGCCGCCAGTCCGGCGTATCCGGCATGGGGATGGCGGTCTGCTCCGGTTCCTCCACCGGTAATATGGAGGCCGGTTCCGGCTGGACTGCTTTTGGTGACTCCGGCACGGAGGGCAGGGACGCCACTGGGTCGGCGGGGACCGGCTGGGCCTCCGGCTTCTTCAGCGGTTCCACCTTCGGCAGGAACACATTTTCCCGCAATGGCGGTCGGGTCTCGCTGACCGGCATCCGGGCCGGTTGTGCGACAGCGACCGACGGAGCCGGTGCGCTCTTCCGGGCCGAACGATAATCCGCAGCGGACACAGTCCGGAAGAAATCCGGCTTTTTCTCCGGGATTTTCGGCGTTTCGACAGCGCTCGTGGTTTCGACGTTTTTCGGTGCTTCGGCGGCGGGAGCGGTACGGAATTGCACCTGGGGCCGGTCCGTGGTCTGGTTCAAAGCCCCCAGAACGCCGTAGTGCACGCAGTCGAACACCGCTTTTTCATTCAGGAACTTCACCTCCGTCTTGGCCGGGTGGACATTCACGTCCACGGCAGCCGCCGGGAGGGTCAGGTGCAGCACGCAAGCCGGAAACTTGCCCACCATGATCTGATTCCGGTAAGCTTCCTCCAGGGCCGACACCAGCAGCCGGGACTTTACAGGCCGGTCGTTGACAAAAAAGGTCTGCAAGTTCCGGCTGGGCCGGGAATCCGTGGGCTTGGACACGAAGCCGGACAGGGAATAGTTGTCCCACCGGCTGTTCACCGTCACCATCCGGGCGCTGTCCCTGCCATACACGCAGTACACGGCGCTGGTCAGCTTCCCGTCGCCGGGGGTGGCGAGAACTTCTTTCCCATCCCGGAGCATCCGGAAGGCCACGTTGGGGTGAGCCAGAGCCTGCATCTGCACCGTGGAGGCAATGCGGCTTCCCTCCACGCTGTCGGCCTTCATAAATTTCATCCGGGCGGGAGTATTGTAGAAAAGATCCCGGATAATGATGGTCGTGCCGTCGGGGCAGCCGGCCTCGGCCTCCTCCGTGACGGCTCCCGCCTCCAGGTGGAGACTCACACCGCTGACGGAGCCGGGGGTCTTGGTCAGCAGGTCCACCCGGCTCACGGAGGCAATGGCTGCCAAGGCCTCCCCCCGGAAGCCCATGGTCCCGATGGCCGCCAAGTCCTCCGCTTTGCGGAGTTTCGACGTGGCGTGGCGCAGAAAGGCCGTCCGGGCATCCTCAGCGCTCATGCCGGAGCCGTTGTCTGTGACCCGTAGGAAAGTCATACCGCCGTCCCGAATCTCAATGGTCACTTGGGAAGCCCCGGCGTCCACGGCGTTTTCCAGCAGCTCCTTGGCGGCAGAGGCAGGGCGCTCCACCACCTCACCTGCGGCAATGAGATTGGCGATATGAGGGGAAAGCTGAATGATTTTGGACATAGCACACCTCAACGGAACATAATGAGATAGGAACAGAGATTGACCAGCGCATGGACCCCCACGCTGGCCACCAGGCTGCCGCCCAGGCAGTAGCATCCGGCCAGAATAATTCCGGCTGGGAGATACTGCACGATCGCCAGGGCCATCATTTTTGGCGTGTACACGCCGATGTAGCCCGTAACGTGAACAAGGGCGAAGATACCCGTAGACACCACCCAGCCCGTCAACTTGTTTTTCCGGGCCAGTTCTCCGAACAGCAGACCCCGAAAAAGGGTCTCCTCCGTAGGCGGGACCAGCACCGCCGTCCCCAGGCCCATGAGCAGAGGGGCGTTTTGAGCAATGGCGGTAACATTGGCATCGTTGGCATTTACGAATTCCGGAGCAAAATGGTCAATCAAAAGCCCCATCAGGGCGCTGACGAACATGTAAAGGGAAAAGCCCAGGGCGATGACAACCAGGTTTTTCCAGATGTTTTTCCGGAAGCGCCGGAGATTTTCCAGCAGGAATTCGTGGAAAATCAGCAGGACTGCCAGGAAATTCGTGACGAAAAATGCAAAATTCAGCTGCGCCGAATTCAAGGGCTTCGGCAGCAGGGTGTTCACCATCGGAAAAAGCCGGGGAAGGACAAAAATCTCCAATGCCAGGAACACCCAGCCCAGCCGGGCCTCCCGTTGATTCATGGAAACAGGCACTTCCATGGCTCACCCCAGCATCTTTTTCAGCTTATAAAGTTGATTCATAGCCTCGATGGGGGTCAGCACGTCCAGATTGATGGCAGAAAGGGCCTGAGCCACCTGGGCATAGCCCAGCATTTCCATACTCATCTGGTCGTCGTCCGGAGCCGGGGCCTCCGATTTCACCGGTACGGGGGTCCCTTCCTGTTCCAGTTGGCTGAGGATTTCCCTGGCACGGGCAATGACGCTGTTGGGCAGCCCCGCCAGCTTGGCCACTTCCACGCCGTAGCTGTCGTCGGCGGCGCCCGGAATGATTTTCCGCAGGAAGATCATCTGGTCTCCACGCTTTTTCACGGCGATGTTGTAGTTCTTCACATTGGGCAGCTCCTGCTCAATGACGGAAAGCTCATGGTAATGGGTAGCAAACAGGGTCTTGGCCCCCAGTTTTTTGGGGCTGGCGGCATATTCCAGCACCGCACGGGCAATGGCCATGCCGTCATAGGTAGACGTACCCCGGCCGATCTCATCCAGGATCAGCAGACTCCGGCTGGTGGCATATTTCAGAATGGAGGCTACCTCGCTCATTTCCACCATGAAAGTGGACTGCCCGGAGGCCAGGTCGTCGCTGGCGCCGATTCTCGTGAACACCCGGTCCACCAAGCCGATGGTTGCCGATCGGGCAGGGACGAAGGAGCCGATCTGTGCCATCAGCACAATCAGCGCCACCTGGCGCATATAGGTGGATTTACCGGCCATGTTGGGGCCTGTAATAATGGCCACCTGATTGTTCCGGGAACCCAGGTCCGTATCATTGGGGACAAACAGGCTGTCCGTGAGCATTTGTTCCACCACCGGATGCCGTCCGTCCACAATGTGAATTTCGCTGCTCAGGGTGATCTCCGGACGGCAATAGCCCCGCTGGACCGCTACGGTAGCCAGAGAGCAGAGGGCGTCTGCCGCCGCCACCGCCGAGGCCGTCGTTTGGATGCGGGGAGCCTGCTGGGAAACGTATTCCCGCAGCTCCTGAAACACCTGATATTCCAGGGCGTTCAGCCGCTCCTTGGCGGTCAGAATCTGTTCTTCCAGTTCCTTCAGCTCCGGGGTGATATAGCGCTCGTTATTGGCAAGGGTCTGCTTTCGGATGTAGTTTGCGGGGACCTGGCCCACAAAGGACTTGGAAACGTCGATGTAATAGCCGAACACCCGGTTATAGCCCACTTTCAGGGTCCGGATGCCGGTCTTTTCCCGCTCCGCCGCCTCGATGGCCGCCACGGTATCGGACCCGCCGTTCATCACGTCCCGGAGCCGGTCCGCCTCGGCGTTGGCGCCCTTTTTCAGCAGTCCGCCTTCCCGGAGGGTCAGGGGAGCGTTCTCGTCGATGGCCTTCTCGATGCGGTCGGCGCAGTCGGTAATGGGATCCAGATCGGCACAGAGCCGCTTGAGCATAGGGGCTTCCAGTTGGGTAAGCTGGGCCTTCACGTCCGGCAGCGCCCGCAGTCCACGGGCCAGCCCCAGCATATCCCGGCAATTTACCGACCCCGTAACCACGCGGGCCATGATGCGCTCCAGATCGGAAACATCCTTCAAGGCTTCTTCCAACTCGGACCGGACCACCGTCGATTGGGTCAGTTCCTCCACAGCCCCCTGGCGGCGGGTAATTTCCCCGGCATCCAGCAGGGGCTGTTCCACCCAGCTTCGCAGTAGCCGCCCGCCCATGGCGGTGTGGGTCTTGTCCAGCACCCACAGGAGGCTTCCTTTTTTATCCTTTCCCCGGAGGGTCTGGGTCAGTTCCAGATTTCGCCGGGCATCCAGGTCCAGTTCCATAAAGTAGCCGGAGGAATAGAAATTCAGTTCCCGGATATGGGCCAAGTCCGTTTTCTGCACGAACAGCAGCCATTGCAGCAGCACGCCTGCCGCCATCACCGCCGCCGGGAAAGAGGCCAGGCCCAGTTCCTCAACGCTTTTTCCGAAGTGGTCCGTCAGGGCCTTTTCGGCAGCCTCCGCCTCAAACTGGCCGGGCTTTTCCTCGTCCACGCAGCAGCCCAGCCGCCGCAGGAGAGCATCGTTCAAAATCTCGCAGTCTGCCTCCTGTCCGCCCCGCAGGACCTCCGCCGGAGCGAACCGGCCCAGTTCCGAAGCGGTATTCTGGGGTCCATTGCAGACGGTAGCGTAAAATGCGCCGGTGGACACATCGCAGAAGGCCAGGCCGAACTTTCCGTCCTGGCCGTACAGGCAGGCCATGTAATTATTTTTGCTTTCCTCCAGCATACTGCCTTCCGTGACAGTGCCGGGTGTGACGATGCGGGTGATGTCCCGCTGGACGATGCCCTTGGCCAGGGCCGGGTCCTCCAGCTGCTCACAGATAGCCACTTTGTAGCCCTTGGACACCAGCCGGGAAATATAGGAATCCACGCTGTGATAGGGCACACCGCACATGGGAGTCTGCTCCTCCTTGGGCTTGGACCGGTCCCGGGTAGTCAGCGTCAGATCCAGCTCTTTGGCCGCCAGCTTGGCGTCCTCGTCGAACATTTCATAGAAGTCCCCCAGCCGAAAGAACAGAATGCAGTCCTGATTCTGCTCCTTGATGGCGTTGTACTGCCGTTTCATGGGGGTCAATTCCGCTGTCTGTGCCATTTCATCCCTCCTGTAAGGAACCGGTAAGGCTCCAGGTGGTGGAGCCGGTAATTTCAAGATTCCGATAGGACCCGATAAGCGCCGGGTCCCCAGAAAAACGCACCAGCCGTCCACCCTCGGTCCGGGCCGTCAGCAGATTGCCGTCCTCCTGGCCGTCCACCAGGCAGCGCATGACTTTTCCCACATAGGCTCGGTGCAGCTCCTCGGAAATGCTGTTCTGCAGGGCGCAAAGTTCGTCAAACCGGCGGTTTTTCTCGCTAGCCGGGGTAGGATCCTCCATCTTGGCCGCAGGGGTTCCGGGCCGGGGAGAGAAAATAAAGGTAAAGAGGGCATTGTAACGCACCTGACGGATCAGGGATATGGTCTCCTGAAAATCCTCCTCGGTCTCCCCTGGGAAGCCAACAATCACATCGGAAGTCAGCACCAGATCCGGCATGACTTTTTTGGCATATTCCACCTTGGAAAGGTAGGTTTCCCGGCCATAGTGCCGGTTCATAGCTTTTAAGACACGGCTGGAACCGGACTGGAAGGGGAGATGCAGCTGCTTGGCGATCTTGGGATATTGGGCCATGGTGTCGAACAGCTTGGTGCTGGCGTCTCTGGGGTGACTGGTCATAAACCGCACCAGAAAATCTCCGTCCAGGGATGCGATCTGCGCCAGCAGGTCCGCAAAGTCCACGCCGCAGTCCAGGTCCTTCCCGTAGGAGTTCACATTCTGTCCCAGGAGCGTGATTTCCTTGCAACCGGAGGCAATGAGCGCCTTACACTCTTCCAGAATGTCCTGAGGTTTCCGGCTCCGCTCCCGGCCGCGGACGTAAGGAACGATGCAGTAAGTACAGAAATTATTGCAGCCATACATAATGGATACCCAGCTTTTCAGGGTGTTGTCCCGGAGCATAGGCAAACCCTCGGCAATGGCACCGGCCTCGTCCTGAACGAAGAACTGCCGCTTTTTCTCCGTCAGCACCCGGTAGAGAACCTCCGGGAACTGCCAGAGATGATGGGTGGAGAATACGCCGCTCACATGGGGGTAGCTTTTGCGGATACGCTCCACCACCTCCGTCTGGCCCGCCATACAACCGCAGAGGAAAATTTTCTGCTCCGGGTGGCGGCGTTTGGTGTGGGTCAGAGCCCCCAGATTGCCGAAGACCCGCTGCTCGGCGTGCTCCCGGATGGCGCAGGTGTTCATAATGACCACGTCCGCCCCTTCGGCTTCCTGAATGATGTCATAGCCGCACTGGCTCAGCAGGCCCCGGAGGGTCTGGGAGTCGGCCTCATTCTGCTGGCAGCCGTAGGTTTCCACGTAGGCCTTGGGGGTCCGCCCGACCTGGTGCCAGTAATTTTCAACTTTATCGCAGAAGGCGTACTGGGCCTCCAGCTGTTCCTGCGAAATAACGGTGGTTTTGACTCCCATGAGAATTCCTCCGAAAAAGATACTGATTCAACAATAAATAATAGCAGTTTTTCGGAAAGTTTTCAAGAGGGAAACGGGAATTTTGCGGTTTTGTAAACATTTTTCCTGCTCTCTTGCTTTTTTCCGCCGATCGTGGTAAACTTGTTGCATTATTTGCCCGGCGAACGCCGGGAGAAAGAGGAAACCATGGAATGTAAATATTGTCATGCGGACATCCCGGATTCCGCCCGGTTCTGCCCGGAATGCGGCAAGTCTACTACAGAAGCATCCCCGGAGTCAGAGGCCGAAGCCGTGGAAACACCGGTGACCGAAGAATTGGCCGATACTGCCGCCGTGGGCGAAGCCCCGGCCAGCGAGACTGAAGAAGTCGGGAAAACCGCCGAAAATCCCGAAGAACCTGCCTCTGAGCAGGTTCCGGATGCCCCCCGGCGCAAGATCAGCCCCTGGAAGATCGTCGTAGCCGCCGTTCTGGTCGTTGCGCTGATTGGCGGCATCGTTGCCGCCATCGTGGCAGGCCGCAGCAGCAATCCCAGCGCCGATGCCACAGACCCCACCGGCAGCACCGATTCCACCACCGCCACCGTGGACCTGACCAAGTTCCCCCACTACACCGTTGCCGACGACAAGGCCGCCGAGACTGCCAATGTGGTCGTTGGCCAGATCGCAGACGACACCATCACAAATGGCCAGTTCCAGGTCTATTACTGGATGGGCGTTTACAACTTCCTGAACTATTACGGCAACTATATCTCCTACCTGGGTCTGGACTACACCAAGCCTCTGGACGAGCAGGTTCAGGCCAGCGGCGAGGAGACTTGGCAGCAGTATTTCGTGGAGGCCGCCTTTGATAACTGGCACCGATATGAGGCGTTGTCCCTGCTGGCCAAGCAAAATGGCATGACTCTGGGTGAAGAATTGCAGACCCAATTGGACTCCGTTGCCGAGAACATGAAAAAAACTGCACAGGAGAACGGCTACGACAGCGCCGAAGCTATGCTGCAAAAGGAAGTGGGCGCAGGTGTCACCATGGACGACTATCTCTACTATCTGGAGCGGTATTACCTGGGCTACCAGTATTTTGAGAGTGTCTACAAGACCCTTACCGCTACCGACGAGGAGATTGATGCCTACTACACCGAGAATTCCGATACCTTCGTGAGCCAGGGACTGGACCGGGACGGGGAGAAGAAGATTGATGTTCGGCACATCCTCGTTCAGCCGGAGAACGGCGTAAAGGACGATGACGGCAACACCACCTATTCCGAGGAGGATTGGGAGGCAGCCCGGGGGAAGGCCCAGCAGATTCTGGACGACTGGCTGGCCGGGGAGGCCACCGAGGATACCTTTGCAGAGGCTGCTGCCGCCAACTCCGTGGACAGCTCCGCTTCCAACGGCGGCCTGTACTCCAACGTGTCTCAGGGAGATATGACCGACGAATTTGACGCCTGGTGCTTTGATGACAGCCGTCAGACTGGCGACTACGGTCTGGTCCGCACCCGCTACGGCTATCATGTGATGTTCTTCTCTGGCCTTAGCTGGTACAACACCGCCAAGAGCGCCCTGCTGAGCCAGAAGTCCAACGACTTCGTGGACAATGCCATCGGGCAGTTCGAGATGACCTATGATCTGAACAAGCTGGCCATTGCCGGCGTGCAGCTGGGCAACGCAACGGAGTAATTCCGAAAAATACCCATAAAAAAAATCATCCGTCAGCCGACGGATGATTTTTTATACTTATAAGGGCTGCTCCCAAGGAAATGTAATATCCAAATCCTGCCAGCCGAAAGCATCCCGGATGGCCTTGCACAGAGCTTCCAGCTTGGCGTGAAGTGCTGGGGATTCCAGCTTCTCGCCCGCCTCCGCCATCATGGCGTAGGCAAACAGTTCCGCCCGGTCTTGCCGGGGGTAAGTGGTGGCAGCCGGGTTCAGGAACGCTGCGTTATCGCCTTCCGTGACCGCATCGGCCACCGGAGTCCGGGACAGGGAATAGCGGAAGCCATCCGGATTCAGTTTGTTCCAGTCGTCCAGCAGCAGGGAGTGGGCAATAATGTAATTGTCCAGCACATAGCTGAGATTTTTGTAGAATTCCGTAGTCAGGTCCTCGCCCACCGCCAGAAGCATCCAAGCGCTGGCCTCCGGCCAGACCGTCAGGCTGTCGCTGCCATTGGGGAAGCTGCGGACAATGGCAATATTCACGGCTCCATCGGCGTTTTTCTCCCCAAGAGACAGCAAAAAGTCCTCCGGGAACCGGGCCAGAGCCGCGTCCAGATCTGCAAGGGCCTGCCGGATGGCCGGGATCTGATATTCCTTCTCAAACTCCACATCTTCCAGGAAAATCGGCAGTTCGTCCCAGAAAACAATGTTCACACCGTAGGCTTTGTTCAGCCGGGCCGCCTCCCGGCGGCAGGTCTCAAGGCCGTTTTCGTCGGGAGCCTCAGCGGTATAGCGGACCGTCACGGCCCCGTCTTTGCCGAAAGATGCAGATTGGGCATAGTCCCACCGGCAGATCTCCCCTGCGAAAGCATCGTAGAACCAGATGGCGTCTCCCTGGATGGTCCAGTATTTCGGTCTAACCGTCTCCGGCAGGGTCAAGGCGGCAGCTTCCCGCCCGGCCTCCAAATCGTAGAGGATGCCTTCCCGGGCACTGTACAGGTATTTCCCCAGCAGGACCGGCTCCGTCACAGGCGTGTTGATTTGCTTCGTCACGCCGCCCAGGGTACCGAACAGCCGTTCCGGGACAATGCCATCAGTGCGAGTCAGGTAAAAATAGTCTCCGGCAGCCAGGACTTCCGTCTCCGCTCCGTCCCGGCCCAGAAGCTCGCCGGTCTCCGCAGACAGAAACAGAATTTCACCGTTTTCCAATCGGCACTGGATCATTTCCCCGCCAAAGAGCACCGTTTCCGGTTTGATTCGCTGGGCCTGCTTGTTGAGGAGCCTGCTTTCGCCGGTGGAGAATTCCAGCACCCGCAGGTCCTGCCCGGTGGTGTAGAACACCCGGTCCAGGGCAGGGGAGATGCAGAATTCCCCGGCGTCCTTCGGCA
The DNA here is from genome assembly GCA_022770345.1 of Clostridiales bacterium. Classification (GTDB taxonomy): domain Bacteria; phylum Bacillota; class Clostridia; order Oscillospirales; family Oscillospiraceae; genus Faecousia. Next base: position 16,970 of record JALEII010000112.1, read on the forward strand.
ATGCTACCTGATTCACCAGCGCCAGATTTTTGTCAAACACCTGGAACGCTTGGCTCTCCCGGTCATAATACACGCAGCCTTCATCGGAAATAACCGCATTCGCCCCGTCCGGGGTGCCGGAAAGGGGAATGGGTGTGCTGAGGGTCCCGTCCATCGAGAGGGTATAGAGATTTTTCAGCCCCAGGAGCAGCAGGGAATCCCCGAAATTCCCCAGCGCCGCCAGGCTTTCCGGGCTGTGATAGACCATCACGGCCCCGTTGGTGGCCTGTTCCAGGGAGGAATTTTCCCGATAGACTCCAGTGGCAGGTGGTTCGGAGGATGGCGGAGTGGTGGTATCGGGTTCTTTTGCGGCGCAGCCGGTAAGCAGCAGCGCCAGCGTCAACGCAAACAGGACTTTTTTCATCATTGCCTCCTTGCCAGGGTGTAATCGTCGCCCTGACGGTAATAGGGACATTGGCCGTTCCGATCTGTCAAAATGCGGTAGCGCTCGTCCTCGTCCAGATCCATCCGGCAGACTTCCTCGTCCCATTCCTCGTCGTACTCATAGTACCAGCAGGTGTCGCACTGGCTGTCCATGCTCATTCCTCCCAGATGTGGAAGGTGAACACGCCATCCTCATAGAT
>JALEII010000003.1 GCA_022770345.1 Clostridiales bacterium
CATGCAGGCAAATATCATGGATGTTGCCGGTGTTCGTGTGATCTGCTCTTTCGAAGAGGATGTGTTCTTTTTGGCAAAGTGCTTAAAAGGACAGTCTGACATTGAAATTATCACAGAGAAAGACTACATTTCACACCCCAAGCCAAATGGATATCGCAGTCTGCACCTGACGCTCCGGTTGCCGGTATTCTTTGCAGAAAAAGAGGTCCATATGCCAGTGGAGATACAACTCCGTACAATCGCGATGGACTTCTGGGCAAGCCTTGAGCATACCATCCGTTATAAGAAAAACTTGCCGATAAATACTGAAATCGAAACCGAGCTGAAAGAGTGCGCCGATTCCAGCAGAGAGTGGGACACCAAAATGGAAAGATTATTGCATTTGATGCGCTAAAAATGCTAATTTGGAGTTCTTTTATGTTGTGCATCAAACTGCACCCCCTAACATCGAAAATGCACCCCCCTAAATTGAGAACTGCACCCCCCTAAATTGAGAACTGCACCCCCCTCTGAACCGTAATTGTACCCCCTTGAAATTCTATTAAAGTTAGGGTTATTTGCCACAAAGTGCGGTAGTCCATGATACAATGGGCTACCGCACTTTTTTATTTTTCTGTCGAAGAAGTCCTTATATCGAGCAGTTTTCCGAGCATGAGGGTGCAAAAGTCCTTAATGCTCGGATTTTTCTATTTTACCGACTTCTGCAGATTCTGTTCCGTGACCCGCACACTGCCGCTGAGAGGCGCCACCGCCGAAAAAGTCCCGGGATATGCCAGGGCAATGGCCCAGGCCCCGGTTCCGCCCATGCTGTAGCCGGTGAGACTCACCCAGTCCGAATCAATGGCGTAGTCGGCCTCCACACGGGAAAGTAGCTTCATCATTGCCTCCGCTCGGTCAGTCCAACCATTGCAAGTTTCTGGCAGTTTGGGGATCAGCACATAGGCCGCCGGGGAAAGCTGCCCGGATCAAAGATAGGCAGGAAGGCTGCCTTTGTCCAAGATTTTTTGCAGGTCATCCTCTTTGCCAGAGTTGCCATGGAGATAGACGATCGGTGGCATATCCTCCGTCGGATTCTCCGGGGAGTACAGCCAATCATCCAGGGTCGTGCCGTCCATGTCGGTCCACCGTTTCCGGGTCATTGTACTTTGAGGGAAGGATGCTTCCGTATGCATTGGCTGTTCCCGATCAACGGTGCAGCCTGTCAACAGCAGGATGGCTGTCAGAAAAGCCGGCAGTTTCTTCACAATGATCTCCTCCTGAAAAAATAGTGTTATTTTGCATAGGGTCTGAGCATTGTAAATACGGTGAAGCCGCCGTTCTTTCCCATTGCATTTATACCCAGGACGTGATAGAATAATTAAGATGTCGGAAGATGTTGGTTTTTGAGGAAACGAGTTACTATATCTAATCAAAAAATTCGACACCGCTCGGTCACCAAATATGCTTCCGAGACATAGACTTTTTTCGGGAAGGAGCGAAGTACATGAATACTTTTTTGGGAATTCTCATCCCGTTTCTCGGTACGACCTTAGGGGCCTGTTGCGTATTTTTCATGCGGCAGAGCCTGGGAGAACGGGTGCAGCGGATGCTCATCGGCTTTGCGGCGGGCGTGATGGTGGCCGCTTCCATGTGGAGTCTGCTGATACCGGCCATTGAACAATCGGAGGGCCTTGGCAAATTTGCCTTCGTCCCGGCGGCCGTAGGCTTCTGGGCGGGCATTTTGTTCTTGTTATCGTTGGACCACGTCATCCCTCATCTGCATCAGAACAGCGATGAGGCGGAAGGCCCCAAGGGGGAACTGCACAGGACCACCATGATGGTGCTGGCTGTGACGCTACACAACATCCCGGAGGGCATGGCCGTGGGCGTGGTCTACGCCGGATACCTGGCCGGGAGCACCCAGATCAGCGCCGCCGGGGCCATGGCCTTGTCCCTGGGCATTGCCATTCAGAATTTTCCGGAGGGGGCCATCATTTCCATGCCCCTGCGGGCGGAGGGCATGGGGAAGGGAAGGGCTTTCCTGCGCGGAATGCTCTCCGGCATCGTGGAGCCCATCGGCGCCGTTCTGACGATCCTGGCTGCCCGACTCATTATTCCGGCCCTGCCGTATCTTCTTAGCTTTGCCGCCGGGGCCATGCTCTATGTAGTAGTGGAGGAACTCATCCCGGAAATGTCCCAGGGCAAGCACTCGGACATCGGCACAATTTTCTTCGCCGTAGGCTTCACCGTGATGATGGCCCTGGATGTGGCTCTGGGGTAGAAGTGCCAAAAAGGAAACGTTTCCAATTTTCGTCTCACCCAGGCGTCGTTTTTTGGTGGGAGAATTCCGGCAAGCAGGCCCAGGCAAGGTTTTTCCTGAAAAATCCAGGGTTTTTCTTGACAAATCAGTAAAAATGTATTACTCTAATATTTGCGTGGGGTCTGCCCGAAAGCCCCGTTCCGGCGTTTGGACGGGCAAGGATACGGATATACTATTCCATGCACCCACCCCTCCGTTTTTGGAAGGGTCAGCAAGAAAGCCAGCCGGCAAAGCCGGTGCTGTATAGATGGGAGATTGAATATGAATTATAACTGTCTGAATATTCTCAAGTGGACGGAAGCACAGCTCAAGTACACTTACGATGTGTCCCTGCAGGAGGCCACTCCGCAGGAACTGCACGAGGCCCTGGGCGACGCCGTCATGATGGCCATTTCTGACAACTGGAACCGCAGCAAGCGGGCCCGGATGCACCAGCGGAAGGCCTACTATTTTTCTGCCGAGTACCTGATCGGCCGTCTTGTGTACAGCAACCTGTACAACCTGGGAATTCTGGACGAAATGAAGCAGCTGTTCGCCGAGCGGGGCGTGGACCTGGCCATTCTGGAGGACATCGAGGATGCCGCTCTGGGCAATGGCGGTCTGGGCCGTCTGGCCGCCTGCTTCCTGGACAGCGCCGCCAGCACCGATATGCCTCTGTCCGGCTATGGTCTGCGGTATAAGTTCGGCCTGTTCAAGCAGAGCTTTGATGACAACGGCAGCCAGAAGGAGAATGCGGACGACTGGTCCAAATTCGGCGATCCTTGGTCCTACCGCCGCTATAACCATACCGTGAAGGTAAAGTTCCCGGACCACACGGTCCTGGCCGTGCCTTACGACGTGCCCATCATCGGCTACGGCACCGACAACATCAACACCCTCCGGCTCTGGCAGTGCGAGGCCGAGGAGGAGCTGGACTTCAACGCCTTCAATGACCAGGACTATCTCCGTGCCCTGAACCAGAAGAACAAGGCCGAGGACATCACCCGTGTCCTGTACCCCAACGACTCCACCTGGGAAGGCAAGCGCCTGCGCATCAAGCAGCAGTATGTGCTGTCCTCTGCATCCCTGCAGGATATGCTGCGGACCTATAAGGTAGCCCACGGCAACGATCTGAGCCATTTTGCCGACTTTTATGCCGTGCAGTTGAACGACACCCACCCCGCCATGTCCATCCCCGAACTGATCCGGCTTCTGATGCTGGAGGGCATGGACTTTGACCAGAGCTTCGACATCGCCCAGCACACCTTCTCCTACACCAACCACACCGTCATGGGCGAAGCCCTGGAGAAGTGGCCCCTGGACCTGCTGCGCAGCGTGGTGCCGGACATTGTGGACATCATCCTCCGCATTGACGAGAAGGTCCGCCGGGAGCATCCGGGCCTGTATGTTGTTCAGGACAACACCGCCCACATGGCCAACCTGTCCGTGTATGTGAGCTCTTACGTGAACGGCGTGGCGGAGATTCACAGCCGCATCCTGAAAGAGGACCTGTTCAAGGACTGGTACAACGTGTTCCCGGAGCGGTTCCAGAACAAGACCAACGGCGTGACCCCCCGACGTTGGATCGGTCTGTGCAACCCGGAGCTGAGCCAGATGATCCGCTATCGGGTGGGCGGCGATTTTCTGAAAGATCTGGACCGCATTTCCCGGCTGAAGGATCAGATTGACGACGATCTGGTGAAGCAGTTCAACGGAATCAAGCGGAAGAAGAAGGAGCAACTTTGCGCCGTGGTGGAAAAGCATGAGGGCATCAAGCTGAACCCGGACTTCATTTTCGACGTACAAGTGAAACGACTCCACGAGTATAAGCGCCAGCTGATGAACATTCTCTCCATCGTGGATATTTACTTCCAGCTGAAGGATGGCAAACTGCCGGACTTCCATCCCACCGTGTACCTGTTCGGTGCCAAGTCTGCTCCAGGCTACGCCCGGGCCAAGGCCATCATCCGCTATATCAACCGGGTGGCCAAGATGATCAACAACGATCCGGCGGTGAACGACAAGCTGAAGGTGGTGTTCGTGCAGAACTATAACTGCTCCTACGCCGAGCATATCATCCCCGCTGCCGATATTTCCGAGCAGATCTCTCCTGCCGGCACGGAGGCTTCCGGCACCGGCAACATGAAGCTGATGCTCAACGGTGCCGTAACCCTGGGCACCATGGACGGCGCCAATGTGGAGATCGTCCAGGAGGCCGGCCAGGAGAACAACTATATCTTTGGCGCCACTGTGGAGCAGATCAACGCTGCCCGGGACAGCTACTATCCGCGTGGTATTTACGACACCAACCCCGGTCTGCACCGGGCCATCGACACCCTGGTGGACGGCACCGTACCCACCGACGACGATCAGCGGGAGCTGTACCACGCTCTGCTGGACGGCGCATCCTGGCACCGGGCAGACCACTACTTCCTGCTGATGGATTACGCCTCCTACCTGGAAGCCAAGCTGCGTGCCAATAAGGATTACGCCGACCGGATGACCTTTGGCCGCAAGTGCCTGGTGAACGTGGCTAGCGGCGCAAAATTCTCCTCCGATCGCACCATCCGCCAGTACGCTAGCGAAATCTGGCACATTGAGCCCACCAGAGAGAGTTTCTAAAAACCATCGTCCCCGGACCAATACAGGTTCGGGGACGTTCTTTACGCAATAGCGGCCTGCCGGGATGATCGGCAGGCCGCTCAGTTTTTATCGCTTTCCCAACTGCTCCGCGGAGATGGCCACCGTATGGGCGATGGGCTCCCACTGAAATTTGCGAAAAACAGCCGTCACGGAAATCGGCACGAAGGTAAACATGAACAGAGGGAAAGTGAATGCGCTTTTGATTTTCTGCTCCGTGGTCGCGTGGATGCGCTTCCATTCCGTAGCCAGAATCAGCACGGCGATCAGGAACAAAGACCAATAACCGCCCAGAATGCCCGCAACCAGCGCCCGGAGGAGGCCCATCCAGCTGCCCGTCAGGAAGGTCAGGGAAAGGGCAAACAGACTGCTGAGCGCCGCCAAGGATGTGCCCCACAGGGACAGTGTAGCGGTCTCGAAGCTGGCGTAAGCTGTCCGGAAGCCCCGAAATAGGCCCTTCACCAAGTCGAAGGCATAGAGTAGACTCACCTGCAAGCCGCCTTGGGTCCAGCGGGAACGCTGCTTAAAGGACTGGCTCCACCGGGCAGGCTGCTCGTCAAAAAGGATGGCATCGTGGCAATAGCCGATGCACACACCATGGGTGGCGCACCAGGTGCTGAACTCAATATCCTCAGTCAGTGTAAAAAAATTCCAGCCGCCCAGTCGCTGCAGCAGCGCTCTGGAAAATCCGAAGCCTGTGCCCGTAACGGCGCAGGTAGTACCCAGCAGCATCCGGGACTGATTCAGGTGGGCGGAATCATGGAGATACCAGATGCCGTAACCGGAGGTCAGCCAGTTATCGCCGAAATTCTTGGTGTTCCGGTAGCCGGTGAAAGCCTCATAGCCGTCGGAGACCACCTTGTTCATCTGGCGTATGTAATCGGGCTGGAGCAGGTTGTCCGCATCGAAAATCAGGAAATCGTCAAAGCTGTCCAGGCCTACCGTAGCCTCGATCTGGTCCAGCAGGTAGTGCATGGCGTAGCCTTTGCCCACTTGCAGCTTGTTGAACCGTTCGAAGACCATTGCGCCGTGTTCCCGTGCCACCCGGGCGGTCTCGTCCGTGCAGTTATCGGCCACCACAAATATGTGTATCAAATCCCGTTGGTAGTCCTGGGCATTGATGGAGTCCAGCAGGTGGGGAAGGACAGTCTCCTCATTCCGAGCAGCGATAAGTATGGCGTACCGGTTTTTCTTTTCCGGAACATGCTTGCGCCGCTTAACCAAAAAGGGGACAATCAGATACAGGATCTGATAAAAAAAGCAAACCGTCGTCAGGGTCACCAGAACCAGGCTGATGGTGGTAAACAATCGAATCAATGGTTGTGTTGGCATACTGAAAACTCCTTTTTCTTCTGCTTGCTACAATTATAGCCATTTTTTGATTTTTGTCCAGTGGTGGAACCAGCAAATCCTCTTAAGAACCCTTTAAGGTTTTCTTAATTTTGCCAGAAAGGCAAAAGGTCCCCGGCCTGCTAAGTGCAAGCCGGGGAAAAATTATTCTTCCGTGGAGACCACAATCTCGGAAAGCTGCAGGCCGGGATTTTTCCGGCAGGTAAAGTCGATGGCCCAATAGCTGGAGAATACCAGCAGGCTCCGGCCCTTGTAATCCTCCAGAAGCTCGGCATCGCTCCCCAGATTCAGGTCTGTCAGGTCGCCGGGATATCTGTCGATGAGGCGAATCTCCTCATAGGGCAGGGTCTCCATCCGCAGGTCCACGCCATACTCGTTCTTCATCCGGTACACGAACACGTCGAATTGCAGCGTACCCACCACGCCCACAATGACCTCCTCCATGCCGGAGTTGGGAACCTTGAAGATCTGGATTGCACCCTCCTGGGCGATCTGCTCCGTGCCCTTCACGAACTGCTTCCGCTTCATGGAATCCTTGGCGGAAACACGGGCGAAATGCTCCGGAGCGAAAGTCGGGATGCCGGAGAATTTGAATTTTTTTCCGGGGGTGGTGATGGTGTCGCCAATGGAGAAAATGCCCGGATCGAACACACCGATTACGTCTCCGGCATAGGCTTCTTCCACGATCTCCCGCTCGGCGGCCATCATCTGCTGGGGCTGGGAAAGGCGCATTTTCTTATTGCCCTGAACGTGGAAATATTCGCTGTCCCGCTGGAATTTTCCGGAGCAGATGCGCATGAAGGCCAGCCGGTCCCGGTGGGCCTTGTTCATGTTGGCCTGGATCTTGAACACAAATGCAGAAAAATCCGGGCTGAACGCATCGATCACACCGCAGTCGGCAATCCGGGACAGGGGAGGAGGCGTCATCCGCAAAAACTCCTCCAGGAAGGGCTCCACGCCGAAGTTGGTCAGGGCGGAGCCGAAGAACACAGGGCTCAGCTTTCCGGCCTTGACCTCGTCCAGGTCCAGTTCCCGTCCGGCGGACAGCAACTCCACGTCATCGATCAGCTGGGCGTGCTTTTTTTCGCCCAGAATATGATCCACCTGCTTGTCGTACAGGTCAATTGCCTGCTTGCCTACCCGGTTCTTGCCGGATACGCCAGAGAAGAACAGCAGCTGGCTATTTTCCCGGTCGTACACCCCCTGGAAGTCCTTTCCGGAGCCGATGGGCCAGTTCATGGCGTAGGTCTCAATGCCCAATTCCCGCTCCAATTCGTCCAGCAGATCAAAGGGGTCCTTGCTCTCCCTGTCCATCTTGTTGATAAACGTAAAAATGGGGATATGCCGCATGGCGCAGACCTTGAATAGCTTCCGGGTCTGGGCCTCCACGCCCTTGCTGCCATCAATGACCATCACGGCTGAGTCCGCTGCCATCAGGGTCCGGTAGGTGTCCTCGGAGAAGTCCTGGTGGCCGGGTGTGTCCAGAATATTGATGCAGAAACCGTTGTACTGGAACTGCAGCACAGACGAGGTCACGGAAATACCACGCTGCTTCTCGATTTCCATCCAGTCGGACGTGGCGGCACGGGTGTTTTTCTTGCCCTTGACCACGCCGGCCTGAGCAATGGCGCCGCCGTAGAGCAGGAATTTTTCGGTCAAAGTGGTTTTACCGGCGTCCGGGTGGGAAATGATGGCAAAGGTCCGGCGGCGGCGAATTTCATCCTGTAAGCTTAACATGATTACCCTCCAAAAGTTGTGTTTTTCGAAAACAGGGGAGGGGACTAGGGATAAAAGGATACCATGGCGTCCTCCTGAAAATTCAAGTTCATTCGGTTTATTTTACCATGCTTTCCGGGACATTACAAGAGGAAAAATGGAAAATTGGGGAGAGACGACCGAAATCGTCCCTCCCCGAAAAATCATTTGCTTATGCGACCCAGCGGCCGGAGGCATCGAAGGTGTAGCGAGTGCCGCCCAGCGTCAGAGTAGTGCTGCTGGCCATGTTTCCGCCGGGATAGAAGTAATACCAGCTTCCGCCGATGTACTGCCAGCCGTTCTGCATGACGCCGGAGCTGTTCAGATAGTACCAGTTTCCGCCACGGTTCAGCCAACCGGTCTGCATGACACCGGAACCGTCGAAATAGTACCAGTTCCCGTCAGGCAGTCTCTGCCAGCCCGTCACCATGAAACCGGAGGCGTTCAGGTAATACCAATTTCCGCTGTAACGGACCCAGTTGTGCTGCAAAACGCCGGAGCCATTGAAATAGTACCAGTTGCCATCGGGCAGCTTCTGCCAACCGGTCACCATGAAGCCGGAACCATTCAGATAATACCAGTTCCCGCCGTCCCGGAGCCAACCGTGCTGCAGGATGCCGGAACCGTTGAAATAGTACCAATGGCCATCGGGCAGCTTCTGCCA
>JALEII010000010.1 GCA_022770345.1 Clostridiales bacterium
ACCGCCCGGGCCTTGATGGTAATGCCCCGCTCCCGCTCCAGGTCCATGGAGTCGAGGATCTGGTCCTCCATCTCCCGGCGGTCAATGGCGTTGCATGCCTCCAGCAGCCGGTCGGCCAGGGTGGATTTTCCATGGTCAATGTGGGCGATAATGGAAAAATTGCGGATTTTGGAAAGGTCTGTCATACGTCTACCTCATTGCGTGATGCCGGTATTCCGGCGAAGTTCCTGAAAAAGGTCAATTATCCTTATTATACCGAATCTTTCCGGAAATGTAAACCGTATTATTTGCTCATTTCCGGGGCAAAATGACTTCAGACTCAGGAAAGATGGCGAAAAAAGGCGGCTGCGGCGAAAAAATTTCCTGAAAAACCCTTGCCAAAATCCGAAAATCGATATATAGTCAAGCAGAATGACGATAAGAAAAAGAAGGGGCAGTTTTATGAGCAGCAATACATCTAACAGGAATACGAAGAACATGGAAGAGATTCAGGCCGCCATGCAGGCCCTCATCGCCCAGGGCCGCAAGGAGGGAATGCTGCAGGCTTCCGACCTGAACGCCCAGCTGGAAAAGCTGGACCTGAGCCCGGAGAAGATCGAGGAAATCTATGACCGGCTGGACGCCATGAACATCCAAGTGGTCAGCAGCGACCTGGACCTGGAGGTGGATTCAGATCTGGACAGCCTGGACCTGATGGACGGTCTGGGGGACGAGGTGGACCTGTCCGGCATCCCGGAGGAGGACCTGGTGGACCCGGTGGACCTGGCGGCGGAATACTCCCTGGACGATCCTGTGCGGATGTACCTGAAGGAGATCGGTCAGATCAAGCTGCTTACCGCCGATGAGGAAGTGGAGCTGGCCAAGCGCATCACCGCCGGCGATCAGGCCGCCAAGAATAAGCTCACCGAGGCCAATTTGCGACTGGTGGTCTCCATTGCCAAGAAATACTCCGGCCGGGGCCTGCACATTCTGGACCTGATCCAGGAGGGCAATACGGGCCTGATCCGTGCCGTGGACAAATTCGACTGGACAAAGGGAAACAAGTTCTCTACATATGCCACCTGGTGGATCCGGCAGGCCATCACCCGTGCCATTGCCGATCAGGCCCGGACCATCCGGGTGCCGGTGCACATGGTAGAGGTCATCAACAAAGCCACCCGGTGCAACCGGAAGCTGGTCCAGGAACTGGGCCGGGAGCCTACCGTGGAAGAAATCGCCCAGGAACTGAACCTGCCTGTGGAGAAGATCATCGAGGCCAACCGGACCGCCGCCGATACCCTGAGCCTGGACACCCCCGTGGGCGACGAAGAGGATACCTCTATCGGCTCCTTCATCATGGACGACCACACCCCCGGACCTGCCGACGCCACCTCCAACGCCATGCTGGCCGAGGCCTTGAAGGAGATTCTGGATACCCTGACCCAACGGGAGGCGGACGTCCTGAAAATGCGCTTCGGTATGTACGACGGCCGGACCCATACCCTGGAGGAAGTGGGCCAGATCTTCGGCGTGACCCGTGAACGCATCCGCCAGATCGAAAACAAGGCCATCCGGAAGCTGCGCCACCCCAGCCGGGCCAAAAAGATCCGGGATTTCTATTGCTAAGCCCCAAACTGCCCCCGGAGGAGGCCCTTTCGCCTCCCGGGGTGCGGTGCTTTGTAGGAGCGGCGGCATGCCCCGCCCGCCAGCGAACGGAAATTGAGTCGTGAAAAAACGACGCTGTGTCTGCTGGGACATAGAAACGGCTCCCCTTTCAGGGGAGGCAAACGCATCGCCGGTACGGCGTGTGGGACTTGAGCGGGTGAGGCATGCCTCGCCCCTACCGTGCCCCGCCGGGAGATATTCAAAAATAAAATGAGAATCATTCTTAAAAAGGCTTGACAAAATTCCCGGCCTGTGCTATACTCTTGAATGTAAACAAGAATCATTCGCAAGGAGGCCGGATATGGAAGCCAAGCAATTCCGCAAGCGCAACGCCATTCTTGCCTGCCTTCAAGGGACCACCGCGCACCCCGGTGCCGAGACACTCTACGCCATGGTGAAAGCGGAAAACCCGGACATTTCTCTGGCCACCGTGTACCGGAACCTGACCCGCTTCAAGGAGCAGGGGCTCATCGTGAGCCTGGGCACCGTCAATGGCGTGGAGCGCTTCGACGGGAATATCTCCCGCCACGCCCACTTTATCTGCCGCCGTTGCGGCCGGGTGGGCGATCTTGCCATGCCGGACCTGCCTGTCCCCGGCCTGAACGGTGCCAGAATCGAGAATTGTTCCCTGAGCTATACCGGTCTGTGCCGGAATTGTCTGCGAGAAGGTGGTGAGGAAGCGTGAAGAAGTTCGTCTGCACCGTCTGCGGCTACGTCTACGAGGGCGAGGAGCTGCCGGAGGATTTCGAGTGTCCTCTCTGCGGCGTGGGGCCCGACCAGTTTGAAGAAGTCACCGAGTAAAAATCACACACAATATCACACACAAAATTATGGAGGAATTTATTATGAAGAAGTTTGTTTGCCCTGTTTGCGGTTACGTTTACGAAGGGGACGAGATCCCCGAAGGCTTCAAATGCCCCGTGTGCCATGTGGACGGCTCCAAGTTCAAGGAAATGGACACCACCAAGCTGGCTGCCGAGCATGAGTTCGGTATCTACGAGAAGACCGTCCGGGACAACCCCGACATCTCCGAGGCCGACAAGGCTTATATCTTGGAGCAGCTGAAGGCCAACTTCACCGGCGAGTGCAGCGAAGTAGGTATGTACCTGTGCATGGCCCGGATCGCACACCGGGAGGGCTATCCCGAGGTGGGCCTGTACTGGGAGAAGGCTGCTTACGAGGAGGCTGAGCACGCTGCCAAGTTCGCCGAGATGCTGGGCAGCACCCTGGAGCCCAACATGACCGCCTCCACCAAGAAGAATCTGGCCTGGCGTGTGGACTGCGAGTTCGGCGCTACCCAGGGCAAGTTCGACCTGGCCGCCTGCGCCAAGAAGAACGGCCTGGACGCCATCCACGACACCGTCCATGAAATGGCCCGTGACGAGGCCCGCCACGGCAGAGCGCTGAAGGGTCTGCTGGAGCGGTACTTCAAGTAAAAATCAAAAGCGGCTCGCCCCTTGACGTTGGGGGCGAGCCGCTGTATAACCAGCGTAGAAAGCGGGCGCTGCCGATAGACGCTGTGCTCCCGATGGATACGAAAAATAACCGCCAGGTTGTGAGCTGGGACGGTTCCTTTTTACAGATGGTATCACCCCTGCCCGGATTGGGAACGATCCGGGCAGGGGGTTTGTAATTTTCGGACTGTATCAGGGAAACGTCCCCCTACACGCCGGGGGCGGAATTTTTATCTCACCGGATAAAATTCGTTCTGACCCGCGCCTCCTGCTCCGGGCGGGGGAGGTCTGCTTTCCGGATGGATTTCAGCAGCCAGGCCATATTCCGGCCAAGGGTCCGCATGATCTGCATTCCCTCCAGGTCCCGGACCACTTCTTCCGGGCTGTTGCCGTGGACCACGTTCCAATAGCCGGAGGACACTACCGGCATCTGGTTGATGGTGAAGTACTTATTCAGCACGTCCACCGAGGCGGTAGTCCCGGCCCGGCGAGCGGAGGCAATGGCGGCGCCGGGTTTCAAGGCAAAGGCAGAGCCGCCGGAATAGAACATCCGGTCCAGAGCGCAGAGAATACGGCCGCTGGGATGGGCGTAGTACACCGGCGTGCCGAACACGAAGCCGTCGCTGTTCCGGGCCTCCTCCACCAGAGCATTTACCGGGTCGTCCCGGAACACACACCCGCCGCCGTTCTTACAGCCGCCGCAGGCAACGCAGTCCCGGATGGGCTTCACTCCCAGCCAGCGAATGGATGTTTCAATGCCCTGGGCCTCCAATTCCCTGGCAACTTCGGCCAGGGCCGTGGCCGTGCAGCCATGCTCGTGACTGCTGCCGTTGATGAGCAATACCTTCATAATAACATCGGGCTCCTTTCATGTGGTTACTTCCAGTATAATCCTGGAAATCTTTTCTGTCAAGGATGAACACGGAAAGGAACTTTCATCAGAATTTATAAGAAACCGGGCTTGACTTTTCGCTGGTTTGTGTGTATTATATAGGAACTCTGTAGGGGGCGCAGGCTCCTTCGGCCACGTCGTTTTTCAGGGAACGACGTGTATCTTTTTTAATCGGGTTTTTGGAACCCTCCAAATAAATATTTTTGTACCGAAAGAAGGGAGCGTGGTCCTTTGCTGACCCCATTTTACGAGGCACTCCACATCACGGACACCGTATCGGTCATCATCGTCTCCATCGCCTTGATGCTCATTTGCGGCTTCGTCGTGACCCGCATCACCAAACGCCTGCGGCTGCCCAACGTGACGGCCTATATCGTGGCCGGTATCCTCATCGGTCCCTACTGCCTGAACCTGGTTCCCAAGGGCGTGGTCTCCGGCATGGATTTTATTGCCGACATTGCCCTGGCCTTCATCGCTTTCAGCACCGGCGAATTCTTCAAGTTTGATACCCTGAAGAAAAGCGGCGCAAAAGTGGTGGTTATCACGGTCTTTGAGGCCGTTCTCGCATCCGTTCTGGTGTTCATCATGAGTTATTTCGTGCTGGGACTGGAGCTGAATTTCTCCATCGTTCTGGCGGCCCTGGCCTCTGCCACCGCCCCGGCCTCCACGGTCATGACCATCCGGCAGACCCATGCAAGGGGCGATTTCGTGGATACGCTGCTGCAAGTAGTCGCCCTGGACGACGTAGTTGGCCTGGTCGCTTACAGCGTCGCCATTTCCGTGGCCCTGGCCTCCGCCACCGGAGCCTTTCACGCAGCCTCCGTGCTGAAGCCCCTGGCCGTCAACGTGCTGGTGTTTCTGCTGGGTGGGCTGTTCGGCGTGTTCCTGAAGCTGCTGCTGCACAAGCGGTCCACCGACAACCGGCTCATTGTGTCCGTGGCGCTGCTGTTCGCCTTCTGCGGCATCTGCGCCATGCTGGACGTGTCGCCTCTGCTGGGCTGTATGTCCATGGGCATGATTTACATTAACCTGACCGGGGACGAGCGGCTGTTCCAGCAGCTGAACTATTTCAATCCCCCCATTCTGCTGCTGTTCTTTGTGCGCTCCGGCCTGAATTTTGACCTGGGTGCGCTGGTGAACACCTCCGAAAGCATCGGCGCTACCCCGTTGCTGGTGGTCGGCGTGCTGTATTTTCTGGTCCGCATCATCGGCAAGTACGCCGGAGCCTTCTTCGGCTGTCTGGTGACAAAGAAGGACAAAAAAGTCCGGAATTTCCTGGGACTGGCCCTGATCCCCCAGGCGGGCGTGGCCATCGGTCTGGCGGCTACCGGCGCCCGGACCCTGGGCGGCGAACCGGGCAAGGCATTGGAGACCATTATTCTGGCCTCCAGCGTGCTGTATGAGCTCATCGGACCGGCCTGCGCCAAGCTGTCCCTGTACCTGTCCGGGTCCTATTCCAACAAATTGGAGGATCTGGCCCCCATTCCCGAAGCGGAACCGGGGGAGCCACCCAAATCTCAGGTGGAGCTGCTGATCGAGCGCATCCAGACCATCCAGCAGGAGCTGCCCAAGCACGACAACCCCTATTATGACGACGAGTTGGCCTTTACCCAGGCGGCCGAAGAACACGCCGCCCAGATGGAAGCAGTCTTTTCCGGCACGCCGGGACCGATGAACGCCGTCGCCCCAAGGAGGAAGCATAAATGAACACCCTGATTTCCGTTTCCGACCCCATCGCCCAGGCACTGGGCCCCTGGGCCGGGGAATTGAACCTCTGGTCTGCACTGCTGCGTATTGCCCTGGTGGTGTTCCTGGCGGCCACCATCGGCTGCGAGCGGTCCAGTAAGCGGCACAGCGCCGGCCTGCGGACGTTCATCCTGGTGGCTTTTTCCGCCGCCGTGGCCATGCTGCTGGACCAGTACCTTTATCTGTTTACGGGCTGCAAGGCCCCGGTGCTGTCAGCGGCCACCCTGCTGGCCATCACGTCTATCAGCGCCAACTCCATTCTTTACTCCTCCCGGAGCCAGATCAAGGGCCTGACGACCTCGGCGGGCCTGGTGTCCTGCTGCATTCTGGGCTTCGCCATGGGCGCCGGGCTGTACACGCTGACGCTGATCGTATATGTATTCCTGCTGTGCATCCTGGCGGGCTTCCCTTCCTTCGAGACCTATCTGAAGGACCGGTCCAACCACTTTGAAATTCACATGGAGCTGAAAAACAGCGCCTATCTGCGGGATTTTGTCATGGTCAGCCGCCGCCTGGGTCTGCGGATCGATGACATTGAAGCAAACCAAGCCTACGCCGGGTCCGGCCTGAGCGTGTATTCCATCTCCGTAACCATCTGCTCGGCAGAGCTGAAAAAGTATAAGACCCACGTGGAGATCATCGAAGCCCTGTCCTCTTTGGACTATATCTACCATATCGAGGAAATGCACTGAAATACCACACCCCCGGATAGACCAACGGCCTATCCGGGGGCCTTTTAAGCAGAGACTTGACGCTGAGGAACCTGCCCCGTACTTCTGAGGGAAGGCTTCTCCCGGAGGAGAAGCTGGCAGTCCGCAAGGGCTGACGGATGAGGTCGAAGCTACCAATTTTTACCATGGGTTGGTACGACGCTGTGACCTTCGACCTCATCCGTCACGCCTTTGGCGTGACACCGTAGTAGCGGTATGACTGCCACCGGCAGTCATATAGATTTTGGATTCGCTGCGCGGAGCACCACC
>JALEII010000027.1 GCA_022770345.1 Clostridiales bacterium
TGGACTCAACGTAGTCATCGGCGGTGATGGGGGTGCCGTCCTCCCAGCAAGCGTTCTTGTTCAGGTCGATGGTGTAAGCATAACCTGCGGTAGCGCTCTCGGGGATGTTGAACTCGGGAAGCTCGGCCTTAACCTGCTCGGTCACGTCCACAGGGTCGCTATCGGCCATCTCAGGAACGATCACGTAGCCGGCATAGTCCTCAGTGCCCTCGATGGGATGAGAAGCATCGTTGTAGAAGAATCCGTACAGGCCGGTGCGAATGAAGTCGCTCAGATAGGCATCATCCTGAACCTGATAGGTGTGGGGATTCCAGTTGGCGCACAGCGTGCTCACGGAATCCTTATAGGTGTAGGTAGCGTCCGCTGCCGGAGTGGTAGTAGACGGTTCAGTGCTCTTGGTGGAATCGGTGCTGGGAGTGGTGGAATCCGCAGGCTTCTTGGAACAGCCGGCGAAGGCAGCCACGACCATGGCCAATACCAACAGCAGTGCAAGTGTCTTCTTCATTTTGTTACCTCCTTATTATTTCCTATGAAAGCGGACCCGGTGAAGGGGCCGAACCATAGTCTTTGCAAAAGCCTTGCAGGAGATCCCTCCGGAACTTTCATTCCATCGGATAATTTCCAAGTCCCCCTTCAGGTTTGTGCATATTCTAGCACATGCCATCCCGGAATTGCAAGCCCTAATTTCCGGTTTCGTGAATAATTCACGATTTACCCAAATGGATTTAAGACCCTTTCCGGGTTCTTGTACAACATACAGGGGCAAAAAAGACAGGTGTGGATATCTGTTTTCCGTTGAAAGACACCCGGATTGTTTTTCTACGGAAAACGCATGGTAGCCGTAGGAAAGAACGTCCGGTTTCGTCCCTTTCCCCCATTTCCCGACGGTTTGTATTTCTATGCACGCCCCTTTTCAGGCAATCAAATGCCGTTATGCAAAATAGAAGATAGGGGCTGTCAAACGGGATGTAAAATGCGCCCCCGGCGGGGCGCAAAGGCTTCCCCTGGAGGGGAAGCTGGCAGCCCTTTAGGGCTGACTGATGAGGTCGAAGCTACCGATTATCACCATAGGTTGGTGCAAAACTGCAACCTTCGACCTCATCCGGTCCGGCTTGAGCCGGACCACCTTCCCCTCCAGGGGAAGGCTTTTCTCTGTCCCGGCAGACCCTACGTTGAATTTTACTGCCCAATAATTTCTGCCTAGCGGGCGGGGCATGCCGCCGCCCCTACATTCAAAATCGTGCTGCCTCGCCCCGACAATCCCTCGCCGGTAGGCTGCAGAAAAAAGAGCGCCCACGGGAGGCGCCCTTTTTCATTCCGGCTTGCTACTATAAATATATCTCACCCGTTCTTTTCCAGGAATTCCCGGTACCAGGCCTGGGTATGCTCCGCCTGGCTGTCCGCATAGTAGATCCCGCTGAACAGCACAGATTCCCCGTCGGGCGTATTCACGGTCACGTCGATCAGGATGGTCTCTCCCGTCCGTTCTCCCGTGGCCACCGGGCCCTGAACGGTATACCCGTCATAATCATACGGGTACATGGTAGTCACATGGCCTTCCCTGGCATCCGCCATCACGGCCTCCGCCAAGGCCCGCCGGTCCTCGCCGTCAGTGGGCATGGCCGTCAGGCCCTCATCGTTGTACACAAAGATGGTATTCTGGGGCCAGGCAATCACGCCCGCCACGTCCTCCAGCCTTTGTCCGGTTGCATTCATCATGCTGCTGAATACAATGTCCGGCCGGGCGAACAGTGCACGGATATTCTTCTCGGCACTGCCCCAAGACGTGTAGCAACGAGTCATTTTCGTGCCGTCCTTCAGCCTATAGACCACGCTGCCGTAGTCCCCCCAGCCCTGGTTCGGCTTTTCCCGGACGACCGTCTTGTGGGCGTCCAGAATCCCGGCAATATCCGCCGGATCCGTAAAAGTCGCGTCGGTGCGCTCATAGCGCAGGTCCACGGCGACCACATCGGCTTCCTCCGGTACCCGGTTTTCCAGATTCAGAGGGTCCAGGTCCGTGAGAAACATACTCCCGGCGAAAACCAGGGCGATGATGCCCAATCCCAGGAAGCTGCGCAGAGAGAACACCGCTACCCTCCGTTCCAGCAGCATTTTTCCGCCGAAGTACCCCGCCACCAGTCCCAAAGCCAGGAACAGATAGGCGTTGGTACCGATGTTGAACAGCAGATCGGACAGCAGGTACAGCACCACGCCTGCGCCCACGGCGAAAATGGTCTGCATAACGGGCGTCAGACCCCGGACCGCCAGGAAATCTCCGGCGGATTCCAGTTTCCGATGCCTGTAGAGGATCAGTCCGCCAACGGCGGCCGCAAGGCCCACGGCGGCGCAGATGGCCGTATAAGCCCAGGCAAACGTCATATCGGCGCTCAACTCCGAGAAAATAAGATTGTCCGTGTGATCGTAGCTGTAAGTCAGGGTCGTCAGCATCCGTACCGGGGAGAAGTTGTCCAGCCAGTAGGCATTCACTTCGATGCCGTACAGCAGCGGCGTATAAAGCTGGTCAATGGCAAACCGGACCAGCAGGGCCAGGAACTGGACGATGACATACACCGCCAGCGCCGCAAACCGATTTCCCACCAGTTGGCAGCACAAAAGGCCCGTTCCGAAGAAGAACAGGAAGGTCAGCGTGGCGCAGAGCAGCCACCAGAAGGGTATGGTCCCCCGGCAGGTGGAATACATGACCCCGCAGACCAGCATATTGGGCACGAAGCTGAACAGGAAGCCGCTGGCGGCGTGGCTCCCATACCAGCCCTCCCGGCAAAGGGGCATGGCATGCAGGGCGTTGCACAGCCGGGCGTTATAGAGATCCGAGCTCAAAAGCACCGCACAGGCCCCGCCGTAGAAAAAGTTGAGAATGCCCATGGCATCGATGCACCGATTCCACTGCCCAACGGTCTTGGAATTGCTGATGCCCACGGTCAGGAGCATGATGAGCATGACCACGCAGTAGCAGGCCCACAGGGGCGCATAGCGGGTAATGTCCTTCCGGACCACCGCCCATTTACAGTACGATTTCCTTGATGGCATAGTCCACACCTCCCAGTTCGTATATAAAAATCTCTTCCAGAGACAAGGGCAGCACATCGAAGTAGGCAGGGTTCATGGCCTCCACCCGTTCGCCCACTTCCTTGGCACTCCCCCGGACCACCAGGGTTCTGAGCCGCCCGGACTGGCTCTCGTGCAGCACGTTCAGCCCCTCCGGCACGTCGCCCACCAGCTGCACCTTCACGGTGCTGCCCTGCATATCCGCAAGGCTGCGCTCCAGAAGCATGGCTCCCTTGTCCATGATGCCCACATGGTCGCAGATGTCCTCCAATTCCCGCAGGTTGTGGGAGGACACCAGCACCGTAGCCTCCCGGCTGGCCACATCGGAAAGCAAAATGCTCCACACCTGCCGCCGCATTACCGGGTCCAGGCCGTCCACCGGCTCGTCCAGAATCAGCACGTCCGGCCGGAGGCACATGGCCAGGTGAAAGGCCGCCTGCTTCTGCATACCCTTGGAGAACCGACGGATAGGGCCGTTCTCCGGAAGCTGAAAGACCTCCCGCAGGCGATGATAGAGGTCGTCGTCAAAATGGGGGTACATTCCCTTGTAGAAGGTCCGCATATCGGAAACAGACGCCGAGGGGAAGAAGAAAATTTCATCGGGAATGAACCCGATGCGGCTTTTCAGAGCCTCGTTTTCATAAATCGGCACCCCCTCCATGCTGACAAGGCCGGAATCCTGCCGGTAAACGCCGGTCAGATGGCGAATGGCGGTGGTCTTGCCGGCGCCGTTGGGGCCTACCAGGCCGTACACGCAGCCTCTGGGTACGGTCATGGTCAGGTCGTTCAGGGCCGTGAAGGTCCCGAAGCGCTTGGTAACGTGCTGCATTTCAAGCATTGTTCTCTGCTCCTTTCTCAGGGATGCGCTCCCGCAGGGCCCGTGTGGTGGCTCCGGCCGCCAGCAATTCCAGCGCCGTCCGGTCGAAGCGGTCGTAAAGGTCCCGCATTTCGCCGGTGGTGGGGATGGTCCCCACAAAGCTCCCCTTTCCGGGGACGGAAACGATCCACCCCTGCAATTCCAGCTCCCGATAGGCCCGCTGGATGGTGTTTGGGTTGATGGTCAATTGGCTGGCCAGCTCCCGGACCGAGGGAAGCCGGTCACCGGTCTGCAAAATGCCGGAGAGAATTTGCTCCCGGAAACCGTCAATGACCTGGGTGTAAATCGGCCGGGCATCCCGGTAGTCCAAGTGGATCATGTGGCTCACCTCCAAGGTGTATGGTAGTGTGTGAATTGTACTAATACAGTTATACGCGCTTTTCAGGGAATTGTCAAGCGGCAGGGGTTTAAGATTTGTTTAAGAGTGCGGTAGGGGCTGCCGATGAAGCACAGGCCAAAGGCTCCCCTGTGCAGAGGGAGCTGTCACACCGTCAGGTGTGACTGAGGGGGTGTAATCTACCAAGTTTGGGACAACTCCCGGCGTGGCACGGTAGGGGCGAGGCATGCCTCGCCCGCCAGGTAGCGATGCTTGATGAGCGGTATAAATCGACGCACAAACTGACGAGACAGAGAAAAGCCTTCCCCTGGAGGGGAAGGTGTCACGCCTTCTGGCGTGACGGATGAGGTCGAAGGTCACAGCGTTGTACCGACCTATGGTGATGATTGGTAGCTTCGACCTCATCAGTCAGCCCTTGCGGGCTGCCAGCTTCTCCTCCAGGAGAAGCCTTTCGCCCTGCCATTTCTGCGTATGGAATTCGTGCGGGCGGGGCATGCCGCCGCCCCTACACGCAAAATCGAAAGTGCGTCCCGCCGCCACCGCTTTCTCTCCCCTTTACTTTTCCGCCATTTCCGGGTATAATGAGCCCAGAACCCCCATTTTTCCACGGAAAGAGCGTGATCCCATGACCGAAAAAATGAAAAGCGCCCTGCCTGGCGGGCTTGCCTTCCCCCTTTTCGGAGTGTATCTCGAATGGCTGCTGTTCTTTGCCGACGGAGCCGGGAACCCCTCCGCTCTGGTCCTTTTCCGGCTGGCCCTGGCGGGAGCCGCCTTTGGCGCTTTCCTCTGGCTGTTGAGCCGATGGCTCCCCAGCAAAAAAGCTGCCCGGTGGGTCACGGGCATTGGTTGGTTCCTGGCCGGGGTGCTGGTCATCGCCAATCACTGCTGCCATGTCTTTTTCGGAACCTATTTTCAGCTTTCCTTCATGCTCTCCATGTCCACGCAAGTGGCCGGGGGCTTCTTCCGGGAGACCATGACCACGATTCTCCACAATCTCTGGTTCTTCCCTCTGGGCTTCCTGCCCATGATCCTGACGATCGTTTTCCGGAAAAAGCTCCTCCCGGAGGGCCGGGACGGGGGCTTCGTCAGCATCGGCGTGTTCGCCCTGCTGACCTTCTGCGCCGTATTGCTCTGCCATACCGGCGCTGACGGGCGCTACTATACCTACGCTTACTCCGCCGGCGACGCCACCCCCCGGTTCGGCCTGGTGAATTCCCTACGGCTGGAAGGGCAGTATGCCCTTTTCGGCCAGCCTGTCAAAAAGCCCGCCGCTACGGTGCCGACCGTCCCCGCAACATCGCCCACCACCGTCCCCAGGTCGCCGGTCGAATCCACCGCCGCCACGGAGGTCCCGGAGGCGACGGAGCCCATCGTCTACGGCAAAAACGTCACGGATATTGACTTTTCTTCTCTTTCCGCCGGATTTGAGGACATGGACGCCTATTTTTCTTCTCAGGAGCCTACTTCTCAGAACGCCTACACGGGCCTGTTCGCAGGGAAAAATCTCATTTTCCTGACGGCGGAGGCCTTCTCCACCTCGGTCATTGACCCGGTGCGGACCCCCACCCTCTATAAGCTGGCAAATAACGGCTTCGTATTTACCAATTTTTACCAGCCCGGCTGGACGCAATCCACCACCGGTGGGGAATTTGCCAACATGACCGGCATCATCCCCACCTGGGTCAACGGCACCACAGCCTTCCAGGCCAGCATCAGCGATGCCATGCCTCTGGCCATGGGCTGGACCTTCCGGTCCCTGGGCTACCGGGCCCGGGCCTACCACAACAACGACTATACCTACTACAACCGGGACCAGACCCACCCCAACCTGGGCTACGACTACAAAGGCTACGGCAACGGCCTGAACCTGGACCATGTGAACTGGGTCCCCTGCTCGGACCTGGACATGATGGAAAACAGCGTGGACGAGTATATTTCCGACTATCTGGAAACGAAAATTCCCTTCCACACCTACTATATCACCGTTTCCGGCCACGCCTATTACAGCTTCCTCTATAATGACATGGCCATTCTCCATCAGGAGGAGACGGCAGACCTGCCCTATTCCACCACGGTCCGGGCCTATCTGGCCGCCCAGATAGAGCTGGAAAACGCCCTGGCCTATCTCATGGACAAGCTGGACCAAGCGGGAATCTTAGAGGATACGGTCATCGTCCTGGCGGCGGACCACTACCCCTACGGTATGACCCAGGACTGCCCGGAGGATTATTATGCGGAAATGACAGGCATTGACGACGACGAAAACAAAACCACCCGCTACCGGAATACCCTGATCCTGTGGAGCGGGGATATGCCGGAGCCGGTGGTGGTGGAAAAGCCCTGTTCCTCCATCGACATCGTGCCCACCCTCTACAACCTGTTCGGCATTTCCTACGATTCCCGGCTGTTCAGCGGGCGGGACATCCTGGACGATTCCGTGGCCCCCGGAGACGTCTCCACGGCCATGGGCATCGTGGTGTTCCCGGCCTACGGCGGCTACGGCCAGAGTTGGGTGACCAATGCAGGGATTTACGAGGCCTCCGAAGGGGTGTTCAAGCCCTTCGGGGGAGTCACGGTCAGCGAGGATTACGTTTCTCAGGTGGATGCGCTGGTGGAGGACCGGTGGTACTACGCCCGGCTTCTCATTCAGCAAAACTATTTCGCCCACGTTTTTCCCGACTGGGAAAAGCCGGACATCGGATAAAGGAGGAATTTCCGTGAAAAAAGGATTGGTTCTGGAAGGCGGCGGCAGCAGGGGCGTCTTTACCTCCGGCGTGCTGGACTATTTGCAGGAGCAGGGCGTGACCTTTGACTACTGCGTGGGCGTGTCCGCCGGTGCGGGCAACGCCATGAACTTCAAATCCGGCCAGACCGGCCGGGCCCACCGGATCGTGGGCAAGACCGACGTCCATCTTTACTACGGCGTGTCCCAGGCCCGCCACTCCGGTAAGCTGCTGGACCTGGACTATCTCTACCGAACCATGACCTACGAAGGGGACGCCCCCTTCGACTTTGCCGCCTACTACCGCAATCCCATGGAGTGCGAATATACCGTTACCTGCTGCGAGACCGGTCAGGCGGAATACTTATCGGAATCCGTATACCAGAACCGGCTGCTGGACATCGTGAAGGCCAGTTGCTCCCTGCCGGGCATCTGCGCCCCGGTGGCCCTGGACGGCAAGCACTATCTGGACGGGGGCATCGGGGATTCCCTGCCGGTGTTCCGGGCCATGAGCAAAGGCTGCGAGAAAGTCATTCTCGTGACCACGAAGGTGGCCTCCGACGTGCACCCCACGGATTATTCCCGGGTCCGTCCCCTGATGAGTCGGCTCTACAAGCGCCGCTATCCTGCCTTTTTTGCAGCCCTGATGACCCGCTGCAAGCGGTATTTTGCAGAATTGGATGAAATTCTGGAGCTGGAAAAAGAGGGCCAGATCCTGGTGATCCGGCCCGAGGTATGCAATGTAAAGACGCTGGAAAGGGATGCCGAGGCCATGCAGGCCTTCTACGAGCATGGCTATGCCATAGGCGAAGCCTGGCTGCCGAAGATCAGGGCCTACCTGGGTGAGGAATGAGTCAATCCTCCAAATGGCCCAGCTGGTAAAAAGCCACGGCGCTGGCCGCCGCCACGTTCAGGGAATCCACGGCGTGGCTCATGGGAATCATCACGGTGTAGTCGCACCGGGCGATGGTATCCGGGGCCAGCCCGTCCCCTTCCGTGCCCAACACGACGGCCAATTTTTCCGTTTCCCCAAGCCGGGGGTCCGAAAGCCGCAGGGAGTCCTTCCGCAGCGCCATGGCTGCGGTGGTGAAGCCCAGGGAGTGCAGGACCTCCGGCCAATTTTTGGGCAAATAGGTCCAGGGGACCTGAAAGACCGTCCCCATACTCACCCGACTGGCCCGGCGATAGAGGGGGTCGCTTCCGGCGCTGGTCAGCAGCACCGCATCCATGCCCAGTGCCGCCGCCGAGCGGAACACCGCCCCCAGATTGGTAGGATTCATGATGTTTTCCAGCACGGCCACCCGGGTAGCGCCGGTCAAAACCTGCTCCAAAGTAGGCAATTCCGGGCGGCGCATGGCGCAGAGCATCCCACGGGTCAGGTGGAAGCCGGTCAGTTGCGTCAGGACCTCCAGGCTGGCCGTATACACGGGGATCTTTTCCGGACACCGGGCCAGGATTTCCGCCCCGCGGCCCGTGACGTGCTTCGGCTCCATCAGAAAGGACACCGGCACACAGCCCCCGTCCATGGCCCGGCCGATGACCAGCGGGCTTTCCGCCACAAAAAGGGCGTTGGCCGGATCCGCCCGGTTGAGAAGCTGATTTTCCGTGAGCCGTGCGTAAATGTCCAGCTCCGGTGCGGAAAAGTCCTGAATTTCGATGACGTTCGCCATGGTTTCACCATTCTTTCTATGATTTTGACGGCCCCCGGGCCTTTATTCTTTTTCGCCCCTTTTCGCAGGAGGTGCGACGGAAACGGATGCGGGGCGGGACGCAGGATCGTTTCTTAAGGGTAGGGGCGGCGGCATGCCCCGCCCCTACATTCATGAACGATCGCCCCTACCGCCCCTCATCCGGCCGGAATTGCGATTCCGGCCACCTTCCCCCAAGGGAAGGCTTTTTCTCTATCCTGTCAGCCTCTGCGCCGATTGATCACGCTCAGTCATTGCAGCTTCGCCCCTACAAGAATTCTCCGGCATTTCCCTTATTATACCACCCCATCTTCTTCCCCGCAAGCTAATACCGCAGGAATCGCCTTAGCTTTCCCTCCGCCCGATGGAGGGTCCGGGACACGGTGCTTTTCGCCACGCCCCGCTCTGCGGCAATGGTCGGGATATTCTTCTGCTGGATGTAATAGGCCAGCAGCGTCTCCCGCTGCTGGGGCGTCAGTTCCTCCGCAATGACCCGGGAGAGCCGTTTTTGCAGCAAGTCCGGCGTGAGCCGCGGCCCCTGGTAGCCGTTATAAAGTGTATTTTTCATTCCGATGATACCCCGGCTCATAGTACCGGCGGGTCAGCTCCGCCAGTTCGTTCATTTCCGTCAGCATCGGCGTCAGTTCCGCAATACGCCGCTTCAAATGCCAGATTGCCTCCGGGTCTTTTTCCTGGGCCAGCAATTTCCGTAATTCCGCCAGTCTTGCCCGCAAAGGCCGGGCCGCCGCCTCATAGCTTTCGCTCAATTCCCACAGATGCATCTTTCGCCCTCCTTCCGCACCGGCAGCACCAAAGCCACGGCCAGTAGACCTCGCCGCCGCAAATTTCGCAGAACCCCGCCGGTCTTGCCGCCTGAGGGTCCACATACAAGACGCCCTGAATCTCCATCATGGTCCTCCCGTTCCAGATTTTTCCATGAAACAAGAATATCACACGCTGCGTGTGAAAAAACACGAATCGTGTAGCTCCTAATTTCGATTTTTATTTTTTTCCGGTTCTGCTACAATGGCCCCAACGGAGGTGAAGGACATGCTGGGCGCACGCATTGCCGCTCTGCGGCGGCAGGCCGGAATGAATCAGGGAGAATTGGCGAAAAAGCTGGGCATCAGCCCCAGCGCCGTGGGGATGTACGAGCAGGGCCGCCGGGAGCCGTCGGCAGAAATGCTTGTGCGGCTGGCAGATGCCTTTTCCGTGTCCACAGACTTTCTGCTCACCGGCTCCCCGGCCCCGCCGGAGCGGGAACGGCTGGAAGCATTGCTTTCCCATGCCCTGGCCGGAGCCGAACAGCAGCTATCCCGGCGGCGGGAGCCGCCCTTCACCGGGGAGGAATTGACGCTGCTTCTTTCGGCGCTGCTGCGCTGCCCTTGACGAACGGCCCCATCCGGGGTATGATGTTAGGAAAAGGGGGCGACGCCATGGATGATCGGGATTTTATGGAAGCGGCGCTGGCGCTGGCCAGGGAAGCCGCCGACGCCGGGGAAGTGCCGGTGGGCTGCGTCATCGTGCGGAACGGAGAGATCGTAGGCCGGGGCCGGAACCGCCGGGAGGCGGCCAGAAACGCCCTGGCCCATGCGGAAATGGAAGCCATCGACCAGGCTTGCAAAGCCCTGGGGGGCTGGCGGCTGTGGGAGTGTACCCTGTATGTCACGTTGGAGCCATGCCCCATGTGCGCCGGGGCCATTCTGCACGCCCGCATCCCTAAAGTGGTTTACGCTGCCCCGGACCCAAAGGGCGGGGCCATGGGGGGCCTGTGCGATTTGAATGAGATTCCCTTCAACCATCATCCTGCGGTAGAAAGCGGCCTTTTGGAGGCAGAAGCCGGGGCCTTATTACAGGATTTTTTTCAGAATTTACGTCTGACGCTCCGCTCCCGCCCCAAATGGCGACCAGCGTCCACACGAAAGGAGGACCCAAATGACCCATGATCGGGTGCTGCGGACCGGCGCGGCGGCCATTGTCCTGGCGGTCGTGCTGAAAATTTTCACCTCCGTACCGCTGCCCACAAAGCTGTTCAACGCCCAGGCAGTAAGTCGCTGGGTAATCTATCTGGAAACGGGCCGCATCCTGACGGAAACGGTCCCTACCACGCTTGTCACGGAGTCTGCTCCAACGGTCATAGAGAAAGAGCCACCGGAAGAACCCCGGCGGCTCTCTTTTTCGCCCTCGGACGGCGATCTTGTGAAAATTCGCAGCAGCTGGGACTGCGCCCTGACCCCCCGGGAGCTGATCATGGAACCGCTGAACTGGGACCTGACCGGGGACGAGCCCACGGTGCTCATTTATCACACCCACGCCATGGAAAGCTACACGCCCCAGACCGGGGAGGACTACACCGAGGAGGTTCCCTTCCGCACCGCCGATTCGGACTACAACATGGTCAGTGTGGGCACCCGGCTGGCGAAATTGCTGGAAAATGCAGGAATTTCCGTTCTTCACGACACCACCCTCCATGATGCGGCGTCCTACAATGGGTCCTACGCCTCCTCCCGGGAGACGGTGGAGAAATACCTGGCCCAATATCCCTCCATCCGGCTGGTGCTGGACATCCACCGGGATGCAGCGGAGGACGGCAGCGGCCATCAGGTGGCCACCACCGCCGAAACGGCCCAGGGGGACACGGCCCGGCTGATGCTTGTGCTGGGGTCCGAGGCCGGGGGACTGTACAATCCGAATTGGCAGGAAAATTATGCTCTGGCGGTGAAATTACAGGCGGTTTTGGAGCAGGAAAGTCCCGGACTGTGCCGGGAATTGCGCCTTACGGACCAACGGTATAACCAGGACCTGTCCCCGGGGGCACTGCTCATTGAAGTAGGCGCCGCCGGAAACAGCCATGACGAGGCCCTCCGTGCCATGACGCCCCTGGCTGAAGCCATCGCCGCCTTGGCCAAGGGGGCAAATTAGG
>JALEII010000049.1 GCA_022770345.1 Clostridiales bacterium
GGCGGCTGCTGACCAGCGAGATCGGCGAGTTTCTGAGGATCGTCAGCGAAACCTCCCGCCGCAGCCGAGAGCGCCGTTTGCCCAGCTCCATTCACGGAAAACTGCTGAACGGGAGAAAATGACGTAAAGCTGACGGTGCCAGATGAGAAGTAGGACTTGCCCACTCTGAGCAGAGGCTTCCCTGGGTGGAAGCCTCTGGACTGTGCAAACTGTCAGCCCCTACCGCCTCTTATCCGTCTCGCCTCTTCAGAAAGCATTGCATACAAAACCCCCGGAGGAAAGATGCCGTCCTCCGGGGGTTGTCATTATTTTTGGGATTTACTCCTGGTCATCATCCTCATCGTCTGCGGTGAATTCCAGCTTCTCGCCGCACTCATCGCAGATGATACTGCCCTTTTCCAGAGTCTCCTCGTCAAAGTCGATGATATTTCCGCAGGAGGGGCATTCCACCTCGTAAACGGTGGTGTCCTCGTCGCCGAAGTCGAAGCCTTCCTCATCCTCGTCCTCGTCGTCGAAGTCGTCCTCGTAATCTTCGTCCTCGTCGTCCTCATCCTCGTCCAGGATGTAGTCCTCGATGGCGTCCAGGTCCTCCTCAATCTCGTCCAGTTCGTCGGAAATGGCAATGGTGGTCTCCTCTACATCGGACACGGTCTTGGTCAAGTCGCCCAGCAGGTCCACGATGGCAGAAATCATCTTGCCCTCGCTGGAATCAGTGTCCAGCTTCAGGCCGTCCATCAGGCCCTTGAGGTAGGCTGCCTTCTCAGAAATATTCATAGATAACTCCTTTTCAGAGGCGGATCAGTCCTTGGAGCGGCCCAGATACTCGCCGGTGGTGGTGTCGATGTTGATCTTGTCGCCCTCGTTGATGAACAGAGGCACCTTGATCTCGGCGCCGGTCTCCACGGTAGCGGGCTTGGTCACGTTGGTAGCGGTGTTGCCGGCGAAGCCAGGCTCGGTGTGGGTAACAACCAGGTCCACGAAGCGGGGCGGCTCCACGCCGAACACGTTGCCCTTATAGCTCATGACCACGCACACGTCGTTCTCCTTCACGAAGCGGAAAGCATCGCCCAGGGAGTTCTTATCGATGGGCTCCAGCTCGTAGGTCTCCGGGTCCATGAAGTAGTACAGTTCGCCGTCGTTGTAAGAGTACTCCATCTTCTTCCGCTCCACGTAAGCGGTGGGGAACTTGGCAGTGGGGTTGAAGGAAGTCTCGGTCACGGCGCCGGAGATGACATTCTTCATCTTCACACGAACGAAGGCAGCACCCTTGCCGGGCTTCACGTGCTGGAACTCGATGACCTGCATGACCTTGCCGTCCATATCAAAGGTCACGCCGTTTCTAAATTCGCTTGCAGAAATCATTGATTTGTATCCTCCTAAAGTGTCCTCCCACGGGGGAAGGCGCATAATTTTCCTATCCCGCTTATTTTAACCGAATTCCCGCTATTTTTCAAGAGGAAACCGGTATTTTTTTCAGAGAATCATCAATTTTTTCGGGCTGTGGGTAATATCCTCGCAACCGTCCTTACCGATGAACACCACATCCTCGATGCGGACGCCGAATTTGCCCGGCAGATAGATACCCGGCTCGGCAGAGGAGACCATGTTCTCCTCCATGACGGTGGTGCCAGCCACGCTGCACCGGGGGCTTTCGTGGATTTCCAGGCCCAGGCAGTGGCCGTAGCCATGGCCGAAGTAGGCGCCGTAACCGGCATCGGAAATGACCTTCCGGGCAGCGCCGTCGATGCTCTGACCGGTAACACCGGCCTTGGTGGCCGCAATGCCGGCAAGCTGGGCCTCCAGCACGGTGGCGTAGACCTTCTTCATTTCCTCGGTAGCGTAGCCCAGAGCTACGGTCCGGGTCATATCGGAGCAGTAGCCCTTATAAAGGACGCCGAAGTCCATGGTGATAAAGTCCCCGTCCTGCAGCTTCCGGTCGCCCGCCACGCCGTGGGGCATACTTGTGTTGGGGCCGGACACCACGATGGGATCAAAGGATAATCCCTCGGCGCCATTCTTGTACAGGCAGTAAATGAGCTCCGCCTGCAGGTCCTTCTCGCTCATGCCCGCATGGATGCGCTTGACCACGTCGGAGAAGGCGGCGTCGGTGATGTCCTGAGCCTTCCGCATGATTTCCAGTTCCCAGGGCTCCTTCATGGCCCGGAAGGAATGGATGGCCTCGTTCATGGGCACCAGCTTGGCGTTCAGGGCCTTCTCATAGCCCATGTACTCGACCATGGTCAGGTAATTCTCTTCAAAGCCCAGCTTGGTGATGCCGAAATCGGCAATGGCCTGGTTCAGAAGCTGATTATAGGGATGCTCCCGATTGGTCTCGATGACCTCGAAGTTCTTCAGATTCTTCTGAGCGGACTCAATGTAGCGGCTGTCGGTGAAGTACCGGCTGCCTTTGGCAGAGACGATGGCCACGCCCTCGGCAATGTCGAAGGAAGCACCATAATAGCGGGCATAACGGCTGGTCAGCAGCAGGCCGTCGGCCTCCTCTCCAAGAATGGAGCGGAATTTTTCCATGTTGTTCATTTTGAAATTCTCCTTTCTTTTGCCAAAGCAATCCAGGGCAGTTCTGCCACATGGCGCAGCTTCAGCCAAACGGTGTGGTTATGGATGGCTTTCACCAGAATGGACTGTACTTTATTGGAATTGGCCCCCAGCACATCCGTATAAATTTGGTCCCCAACCAGAGCGCACCGCTCCGGCGTCAGGCCAAATTCCGCCAGGCAGGTCCGGATGCCCTTAGAAAAGGGCTTCCGGGCGTGGGTAATGCAGGGGATGTTCTGCTGCTTGCAGAAAACCTTCACCCGGTCCTTCCGGCTGTTGGACACCACGCACAAGCCAATCTTGGCCCGTTTCAACCCGTCCAGCCAGCGTAGCACCTCACTGGTGGGGGTGTTGACGGTGTAGGGCAAGAGGGTGTTGTCAAAATCCAGCATCAGAAATTCGATCCCCCGGCTTTTCAGGAATTCCGGGGTCAGGTCCGTGACCTTTTCGGCAATCACATCAGGCAGCAGGCACATATTTCCTCCCGATCAGGCATAGTCTGGGGTTAGTATAGCACAATAGGAGGGATTTGTCCATGGCTTTGCCGGTGTATCTTGCCCTAACCGAGGCAGAATTTCGTCTGCCCACCCGAAAGCCGGCGCATCTTGTCTGGATGGGAATCCGGTTCACCGAAAGTGGAACCCTGGTGGGTTTCCCGGAAGTCTTCCCTGCAGGCGGTATTCTGACCGTGAACGATTCTTCTCCCCTGCCGGAAAAATGCCCGCCGGAGGCCATCAAAATCTTGCAGCAATGGGTAGAGCAGTTCCGACCATCGGCTGTCCTGATGGATATGCAGCGCAGCGGCGCTGCCCCGGAGGTGATGAAAGCTCTTTCGAGGGGACTTCCCTGCCCCGTGGCCGTGTCGGCCCCGTACGCAGACATTTTGCCTGGGCCGGTGCTGCTGCCGCCAATCCCCTTGTACCGGGACCCGGAAGATTTCTTGGCGCCCTGGGCGGGCCGGGAGATTTGGCTGGAAATCTCGCCCCTGGGGCAGGTCGTCCGGCTGACGGAAACGGGTCGGGACATTCGCTTCGCCCCGGCGTCCCCGGAGGCGCAGGAACATCCCGGCCCATGCAGCCACTATACGATTCGGAAAGGGCCGGATTTTATCGAATTCCGCTTCCGTCGGACATCAGAGGATACCGCCGCCCTGTTTGCCGCCGCTGAAAAGCATGGCGTGACAAAATTATTCGGACTTTATTGGGAATATCGCTAAAAACGCCCTGCCGTTTGGCAGGGCGTTTTTTGATCCACAAAAGGGGAAGGAGAATCAATAGAACTTTCTCTTGTTCTTACGGGCAGCTTCGGACTTCTGCTTCCGCTTCAGGCTGGGGCTGACGTAGTGCTCACGCTTCTTGACCTCAGCGATCACGCCCTCCTTAGCGCAGCTCCGCTTAAACCGACGCAGAGCGCTCTCCAGAGACTCGTTCTCCTTGATGCGAATTTCAGACATTGTTTTCCCTCCCTCCGGCAGTGTCCGGCTTCATCCAGGACACATTCAGGGCCATATCGGCTTATTTATTATAGAGGAAACCTTTGGCTTTGTCAAGGCTATTTTTCCTTATTTTATAATCAGGTTCACCAGTTTGTTCTTCACAACGATGGTTTTCCGCAGGGTTCCCTCCTGCTTTTCCAGGAATCGGGCGATGCGCTCGTCAGCCATAGCATTCTTCACCACGTCCTCGTCCGGAAGGTCTGCGTCCATAACCACCGTACCGCGCATTTTGCCGTTGATCTGCACGGCCACGGTAACTTCTGCGTCCTTGCACTTTTCCTCGGAATAGGCGGGCCAGGGCTCGAAGGCGATGGTGTCCTCATGGCCCAGAGTGGACCAAATTTCTTCGCCCACATGGGGGGTGATGCAGGAGAGCATCTTGATAAAGCCCTCGGCGTATTCCTTGGGGCAAGTGCCGTTCTTATAGACCTCGTTGACGAACACCATCATCTGGGCAATGGCGGTATTGAAGGCCAGGGCCTCGTAGTCCGCTGTGACCTTTTTCACGGTCTGATGGTAGATTTTCGTCAGCTTTCCGTCATCGGTATCCGTGATGTTGGCGCTTTCCGTGAAGAAATTCCACACCCGATTGATGAACTTCCGGGCGCCGGCCACGCCGGTCATACTCCAAGGCTTTGACACTTCCAGAGGTCCCATGAACATCTCATAAAGCCGCAGAGTGTCGGCGCCGTATTCTCGGACGATGTCGCTGGGGTTCACCACATACTTCGGGAACCGCTTGCCCATCTTGATGCCGTTCTCTCCCAAAATCATGCCCTGATGGACCAGCTTGTGGAAGGGTTCCTTCACCGGGGACAGGCCCTGGTCGTACAGGAACCGGTTCCAAATGCGGGAATACATCAGGTGGCCCACGGCGTGCTCCGGTCCGCCGATGTACAAATCCACCGGCAGCCAGTGCTTCAAAAGCTCCGGGTCGCAGAAGGTCTTGTCGTTGTGGGGATCGATATAGCGCATATAGTACCAGGAGGAACCGGCGCTGCCGGGCATGGTAGAAGTCTCACGGACCCCATGGATGCCGTTTTTATTGTACTGCTTCCACTCGGTGGCGTTTTCCAGCGGGGCCTGGCCGTTGCGGCCCTTGTAGTCCTCCAGCTCCGGCAGCACCAGTGGCAGTTCGTCGTCGGGCAGGAAATAGGTCTTGCCGTCGTCGGTGTACACGCAGGGTACCGGCTCGCCCCAGTAGCGCTGGCGGGCGAAGATCCACTCCCGGAAGTGATAGTTGGTCTTTCTCCGGGCCACGCCCATCTTTTCCAGCTTGCAGGTAATGGCCTCCTTGGCTTCCTCCACGGTAAGCCCGGTGAACTCCTCGGAATTCATCAGCTTGCAGCCCTTGCCCAGGTAATCCTGCTTTTCAAAGGCGTGCTTGGACACATCCCGGCCCTCAATGACCTGAATCATAGGGATGTTGTGGACCTGAGCGTACTCAAAGTCCCGCTGGTCGTGGCTGGGTACGGCCATGACCGCGCCGGTGCCGTAGCTGGCCAGCACGAAGTCGCCAATGAACACCGGCACTTCCTTGCCGTTCACCGGGTTGATGGCGTACACCCCCTTCAAGGGGCAGCCGGACTTGGTCTTGTTCAGCTCTGTCCGGTCCAGGTCGCTTTTTTTCAGGGAATCGGCAATGTAGGCGTTGACCTCGTCCTTATTTTCGATGCGGTCCATCAGGTCCTGAACGGTCTGTCCGTCGGGGGCCAGGACCATGAAGGTGATGCCGTAGATGGTCTCGATGCAGGTGGTGTAGATGGAGAACTGTCCGCCGCCCACCAGCTGGAAGTCCACCTCCACACCGGTGGATTTGCCGATCCAG
Organism: Clostridiales bacterium; assembly: GCA_022770345.1. Taxonomy (GTDB): domain Bacteria; phylum Bacillota; class Clostridia; order Oscillospirales; family Oscillospiraceae; genus Faecousia. The sequence continues at coordinate 5,880 of JALEII010000049.1, forward strand.
TTCCGCTGAATTTCCTTGGTGGATTCGGGCCAGTCGATCTCGTCCAGGCCCTCCAGCAGTTTCTCGGCAAAGGCAGGCTGGTCGATGACCCACTGCTTCATGTTCTTCTTGACCACCGGATAGCCGCCCCGCTCGCTCTTGCCGTCGATGACTTCATCGTTGGAAAGCACGGTACCCAATTCCTCGCACCAGTTCACGGGCATTTCCACCCGCTTGGCGTAACCGGCCTCGTAGAGCTTCTTGAAGATCCACTGGGTCCACTTGTAGAACTCCGGATCGGAGGTGGCGATCATCTTGGACCAGTCGTAGTCAAAGCCCAGTTCTTTCAGCTGCGCAGAAAAAGTCTCGATGTTCTTCTGGGTAAAGCCGTTGGGATGGTGGCCCGTGGACACGGCGTACTGCTCGGCGGGCAGGCCGAAGGAGTCGTAGCCCATGGGATGCAGCACATTATAGCCCTGCATCCGCTTCATCCGGGACATGATGTCCGTGGCGGTGTAGCCCTCCGGGTGGCCCGCATGGAGGCCCACGCCGCTGGGATAAGGGAACATATCCAGCACATAATACTTGGGCTTGGAGAAGTCCCACACATCCGTATGGAAGGTGTCATGCTCCTGCCAGTATTGCTGCCATTTCTTTTCGATTTCGCTGTGATTATAGACGCTCATTGTTTTCTCGGTCCTCTCTTAGACCCCGTCGGGGGTGATGATCTCGCCAAGATCGATTTTTTCGGCATCGGCCCAAAGCCGCTCCAGATCGTAGAATTGCCGGGCTTCCTCGGTGAATACATGAATGACCAGGCAGCCGTAGTCCAGCAGCTCCCAGGTGTTGCCCCGGTGCCCCTCCCGACCCAGGGGCTTCTCTCCGACTTCCTCCAGAGCGTACTCGGCGAAGTCGCAGAGGGTCCGCACATGGGTGTTGGATGTGCCGGTGCAAATGAGGAAATAATCCGCCAGGCTGGATACCCGGTCGATCTTCAGAAGCCGCAGGCCCACGGCCTTCTTGCTGTCCAGAGCCTTGGCGGCGATGGCGGCCAGTTCTTTTGCAGTTTTCATGGGCATTGATTCCTTTCTGTGGGGATTTATACCCCGTGTTCGAGTAAATAGCGCAGGGCCTCGCCGGACTCCGGAGAGACCTCCCGGCCCTGTTCTTTCAGAAGGGCCAGGGTGCTTTCCAGCCCCAATTTCAGGGCCTGGTCGATGTTTTCATAAGCGGCCTTTCGGAGCTTTTCCACCCCAGGAAAGTCCCGGTTTGGCTCCACATAGTCCGCCACATAAATGATTTTTTCCAGCAACGTCATGTTGGCCCGGCCGGTGGTATGATACCGAATGGCGCTGACCACGGCTTCGTTTTCCCCAAAAACCCGCTCAGCCACCAGGCTGCCGGTGAGGGCATGGAGGGTCTTGGGGTTTTTTCGGGAAAAATCATCCAGTATCGTACCATAAGCCCTGCACAATGTCAACTGCAAGGGGCCGTCCAGGGCCTTGGTAATGTCGTGGAGCAGGCCCGCACGGGCAGCGTCCGTTTCGTCTGCTCCGTAGAGCCGGGCCAGTTCCACCGCCGTCTGGCAACAGCCGAGAATGTGGGCCACCCGTTTTTCCTTCATCAGCGGAACGACCACTTTTTCCAGTTCCGGCATGGGCAGATTTTTCCAGTTTGCATCGGCCCCGTAAAGGCCATGCTCCCGGATGAAATCCGCCACGGCTTCATCCAGGAATTCCCCGGCGCAGCCGAAGGCGATGAGCCGCCGCAGGTCCGAGGAGGAAATGGCCACCACGGGATTTTTCAGCACATATATTTTTCCCCCCATGGCCTCCAATTTGGCCTTCTGGGCCTCGATGGCCTCCCGCTCGCCTTTGTCGCCCCGGTACATCACCGCCAGAGCGGCATTTTGCAGAATACTTTCCGGCTTGCGCCAGGAATCGAAGGACAGGAACATATCCGTGCCCATGAGCAGGGTCAGTTCCGCATCCCGGTACGCTTCCCGCAGCTGGACCACGGTCTCATAGGTATAGCTGCGGCCCTGTCGGCGCATTTCCAGATCGCAGACCTCCAGGCCAGGCTTGTCCTTACAGGCCAGACGCAGCATACTAAGCCGCTGCTCCGGCGTGGCGGACCCGGCAGGAATTTCTTTGTGGGGTGCCAGATAGTCCGGTACCATCAGCAGCCTGGTAAGCCCCAGCTTCTCCAAAGCGTAGGCTGCGCCCTGAATGTGCCCGGTGTGGGGGGGATTGAAGGTCCCGCCATAAATGCCAATTTTCTCCATGTTCCTTCCTCCTGTTCTCTGTATTTCCCGAAAAAGCGGCTCAGTCCTTGTTCCGAAGCTGCCGCTCCCGATCCCGTTCGATGGCCCGCTCAATGGCCTTCTCCTTAAAATAGGCGTTGCGCTGCTCCCGCTGGGCCTGGGCGGCATGCCGCCTGGCCCGCTGGCTCTTCCGCACCGGGTCCAGCTTGCCGGGGGTCACGCTCCTCCGCTTGGCCCGGCCGGTCATATTCCGTTCCTCCTGCTTCTTTTCGCTGAAGCGATAAATAACGAATTTCGTGCCGATGACCGCCACGCCGTCAGCACCGGTAGCCTCGCAAAGGGCGTCGCTGACCTCTCTGGGGGTCATCATGGCCCCTTCCAGCACCTTGCCCTTCACCAGCTCCCGTGCGGTGAGCTGGTTGTCCGTCTCGGCGATAACCGCCTCCGTAACGCCGCCTTTGCCCACGATGAGGGTCGTTTCCAGCGGATTGGCCTTGGCCCGCAGTTCCGCCCGTTCCTTACTTGTCAGCATAACCTGCCTCCTTCATTTTTTCATACAGTACCTTCAAGGCTCTTGCCCGATGGGAGACCTGATTTTTCTCCTCCGGGGCCACCTCCGCCAGAGTCTTGCCCAGAGGCGGGTAATAGAAGATCGGATCGTATCCGAATCCGCCGGTGCCAGCCGGAGTCCTCAGCAACTCGCCGTGGACCTCGCCACGGGCCTGAATGACCTGCCCGTCCGGCGTCATCAGGGTAATGACGCAGACGAATTGGGCCTGCCGCTGGCCGTCCGGCACATTTTCCGTGTTTTTCAGCAGCAGCTGTAGCCGGCCCCAATCGTCCAGAGAATCGTCAAAGCCGTACCTGGCGGAATACACCCCCGGTGCCCCGTTCAGGGCGTCCACCGCAATACCGGAGTCGTCTGCCAACGCCGGAAGGCCCGTGGCCTCCATGACGGCCTTGGCTTTCAGGAGGGAATTTTCCTCAAAGGTCGTCCCCGTTTCCTCCACGTCAATGTCCACGCCCAGTTCCGATTCCAGCACCAGCTGAATGTCGAACCGCTCCACAATCTTCTGAATTTCCACCAGCTTATGGGGGTTCTTGCTGGCCAAAACCATTTTCATAATTACAGCAGCGCCTCCACAAAGTCCCGGGACACGAAGGGCATCAGGTCCTCCGGCTGTTCGCCCACGCCCACCAGCTTCACCGGCAGCTGCAGGCTGTCCGCCACGGCAATGACGATGCCGCCCTTGGCGGTGCCGTCCAGCTTGGTCAGTGCGATGGCCGTCACACCGGCAATTTCCTTGAACTGCTTTGCCTGGATGAGGCCGTTCTGTCCGGTGGTGCCGTCCAGCACCAGCAGCACCTCCTGGGACGCATCCGGCAGTTCCCGGTTCACGATGCGGCTGATCTTGTTCAGCTCGTTCATCAGGTTCTGCTTGTTGTGGAGCCGTCCGGCGGTGTCGATCAGGATCACGTCCACGTTCCGGGCCTTGGCGGCCTGGATGCCGTCAAAGACCACACTGGCCGGATCGGCTCCCTCATGCTGGCGGACAATATCCGCCCCGGACCGCCCTGCCCAGATCTCCAGCTGGTCCGCAGCCGCCGCCCGGAAGGTATCGCCCGCCACCAGCAGGACCTTCTTGCCCTCTTTCACCAGCCGGGTGGCCAGCTTGCCGATGGTGGTGGTCTTGCCCACGCCGTTGACGCCGATGACCAGGATCACGCTGGGCCGGGTGGTCAGGTTCAGTTCCGGCGTACCCACGTTCAGCATCTCCGTCAGGATGTCCTTCAGGGCATTCTTGGCCTCCTCGGTGGTTTTCAGATGATCTTCCCGAACCCGCTTGCGGAGCCGTTCCACGGCCTTGCCGGAAGTCTCTACCCCCAGGTCCGCCAGAATCAGGCTCTCCTCCAACTCGTCGTAAAAATCGTCGTCCAGCTCGGAAAAGCCGGAAAACACCTGCCCCAGCGTATTACTCAGGGCATCCCGGGTCTTGGTGAGACCCGCCTTGATCTTATCAAAAAATCCCATGATTTTCTCCTTTATTCCACGATTCCCAGATATTCTTCCATCTGATTCAGGTCCAGCCGCAGCAACTTGGAAACACCCTGCTCCTGCATGGTCACGCCGTACAGGACGTCCGCCGCTTCCATGGTACCGCGCCGGTGGGTGATGACGATGAACTGGGTCTTTTGGCTCAAATTATGCAGGTAGCTTGCGAACCGCTCCACGTTCCGGTCGTCCAGGGCTGCATCGATTTCGTCCAGCATACAGAAGGGCGTGGGCCGAACCTTCAGAATGGCAAAATACAATGCGATGGCCACGAAGGCCTTCTCGCCGCCGGACAGAAGCGTAATGGTCTTGACCTGCTTTCCGGGGGGCTGCACCCGGATCTCGATGCCACAGGTCAACGGCTCCGCCGGGTCTTCCAGGAGCAATTCGCCCTTGCCGCCGCCGAACATTTCCTCAAAGGTCTTGCCGAAATACTCGTTGATTTTTCCGAATTCCGTCACGAAAATTCCGGTCATTTCCTGGGTAATGTTCCGGATGACGCTTTCCAGCTCCCGCTTGGCGGTAAGCACATCGTCCCGCTGGGAGGCAAGATACGTGTAGCGCTCGTTGACCCGTGCGTATTCCTCGATGGCTCCCAGATTCGGCGTTCCCAGGGCGGCAATGCTCCGCTTCAATTCGCCGATGCGCCGGTTACCCGCCGCCACGGACTCGATCTCGCCCTTTTTCTCCACCGCCGTGCCGGGGGTCAGGCCGTAATTGTCCCACAGCTTGTCGATGATCTGCTTTTCTTCCATCTGGGCCGCCTGCTTTTTCTGCTCCAGCAGGGCGCAGGCCCGCTCCATATTGAGAATGTCCTTGTTTTTCTCCTGGGTCTGCCGCTCGCAGAGGGTCTTTTCCGCTTCGGTGTCCGCCCGCCTGCGAAGCTGCTCCTCCAGGTCCTGCTTGTCCCGCTTCACTTCCCGGTCATTCTGCTCCATCCGGGCTTTCAAGTCCAGGATCTGCGCTTCCAGGACACGAATTTCCTCCTGAATATCCCTGGAAAGCTGGATTTTCCGGTCCCGGTCCCCCTCCATGGAGGTCCGGAGGGCCTTCAAATCCTCCATGTGGTTCCGGGCGGTCTCTGCCTCAGCCAGCAGCGCCGCCTCCTGGGTTTTCAGGTCCGTAAGTCCTTCGGTAATATGGGCGGATTTTTCCGCCGTATCGGTCTGGCTGCCTTCCAGCTTGAAAAGCTCACTGCGGGTCTGAGACAGGTCCAGCGTGTAAAGCTGCAGCTTGGCCTTCTGGGCCGCCAGCCGCTCCCGGTCGGCGCTGCGGCGCTTTTCCAGATTCGCCCGCTCGGCCCCGGCATTTTCCCGGGCATCCAGAATGGCCTGTAAAAGAATGGCATACTGCTTTTCCTGCCCTTGCAGGGTCAGCACGGAATCCTGAGCCGCACGCAACTGCTCGGCGGCAGTGGAGCGCTGGTATTCCACCTCGTCCACCCCCCGCTGGGCCTCCTGCAAATCTTTCTCCAAAGCGGCCAGCTTGTCCTGCAGGGTCTTTTGCCGGGCCGTGAGTTTTTCCAACTCGTTGGCACGGGACAGGATACCTGCGTCCTTATTCATGGAGCCGCCGGTCATGGAGCCGCCGGGGTTCACCACCTGGCCGTCCAGGGTCACGATTTTGAACCGATTCTGATAGGTCCGGGCCATGGCAATGGCGGCGTCCATATCCTCCACAATGACGATGCGGCCCAGCAGATTTTCAACGATGCCCCGATATTGGTCTTGGCAGCTAACCAGCCCGGAGGCGATGCCCACAAAACCCCAGCACTGCTCCAAGCCCTTTTCCGTCAGGCTCTTGCCCCGGATCACGGACAAGGGCAGGAAGGTTGCCCGTCCGCCGCCGGTGCGTTTCAGGAAGGAAATAGCGGCTTTGCCGTCCTGCTCCGTGTCCACCACGATCTGCTGCATAGCGCCGCCCAAGGCAATTTCAATGGCGGAGGTATATTTGTCCTCCGTGCGGATGAGCCGGGACACCGGCCCATGGATACCGGAAAGCCGGTTCCCCTGCTGCATTACCAGCCGCACGGACTTCTGATAGCTTTCAAAATCCCGCTCCATGGCCTGGAATACCTGGACCTTGGCCCGGATGCCGTCCAGCTGAGCGGTCACGTCCCGCTGCTCCTTGGTAAGCTCGTCCCGGCGCTTGGTCCGGTTCTGGAGCCGCAGGCCGTAGCCGGAAATCTGGTTCTGGTTGACCGTCACCGCATCCTGTGCGTTCTTCAATTCCCGGCGGACCCTGTCCAGGTCCCCACGGGCGCCCTTTTCCCGGTCCGCTGCAGCGGTCAGATCTCCGTTCAGCTGCTCAAGCCGCTGGTCGTTGTCCTGAATGGATGCCTCCACGCTGCGGCATTCCGCCTCACCGGCGGCGATCTGGGAGGTCAGTTCCGTTTCCTTGCCCCGCAGTTCCAAATAGCGCTTCTGCAAGCCCTGAGCGTTGGCGGTCATGGCAGAGAGCGTTTGCTGATACTCCCCGATGCCCTTCCGCTTGGCAGCCAGGCTGGCGTCGATCTCTTCCAACCGCCGTCTGGCCTGCTCCATCTGGGCCGTCAGGCCACCGCTGCGGTCGTCCTCGGCCTTGCACTCGGCTTCCAGCCGTTTGAGATTGTCCTGATCGTTGGCAACATTGCCCTGCAGCACCGCCAGCTGGCCGGAAAGCTGCTGACCCGCCGCCTCCTGCATGGAGACCTTCACCCGGACGTTCTCCACCTGGGCATCCTTTTCCCGCAGAACGTTGCCCAACTCCTCCGCACGCGCGTAGTGCTTGTCCAGGTCCTCATGGGCCTGTTTCAGCACAAAATCGGCGGAAGCGAAATCCTCCTGGGCTTTCCGGGCGGACTCGGACAGCTTGTCCAGGGTCTGCAGCCACACGGCTACCTCCACGCCCTGCAATTCGTCCTTCATGGCCAGATATTTTTTTGCCTTCTCGGATTGGGTCTTCAGGGGGTCCAACTGAATTTCCAGCTCGGAGACCTTGTCCCCGATCCGCATCAGGTTGTCCTCGGTGGCAGCCAGCTTCCGCTCCGTTTCTTCCTTCCGGTGACGGTACTTGGAAATCCCCGCCGCTTCCTCGAAAATCTCCCGGCGGTCCCCGCTTTTCAGGGAAAGAATTTCGTCGATTCTGCCCTGACCGATATTGGAATAGCCCTCCCGGCCCAGACCGGTATCCATGAACAGCTCATGGATGTCCTTCAACCGGGCGGACTGGCGATTGATATAATATTCGCTGTCCCCGGAGCGATAGTAGCGCCGGGTGACCATGACCTCGTCGGCGTCATACAAAAGCGCCCGGTCACTGTTGTCCAGGGTCAGCGTGGCCTCCGCAAAGCCCACGGCCCCCCGCTTCTGGGTGCCGCCGAAGATCACGTCCTCCATCTTGGCCCCCCGGAGGGTCCGGGTGCTTTGTTCTCCCATGACCCAGACGATGGCATCGGAAATATTGGATTTCCCGGAGCCGTTAGGACCCACGATGGCGGTGATGTCGTCACCGAAGCGGATGACTGTCTTGTCCGGGAAGGACTTGAAGCCCTGAACCTCTAATGATTTTAAATACACAGTATGACCTCATCCCGAATGGTAAATTAAATCAGTTTATTTTACTCAAAAATCAGCCAGATTGCAAGCCCTTCAAGCCTCTTTTTGGAAATTTTCCCGTGTTCGGGCCGAAAAAAAGCCGCAAAATCCGATTTGTTTTGCGGATCTCACGGCTTTTCTGTTATGAGGGCTGTCTTTCTGCGTCCTGCATAGGAAGGCAAGGAATTCAGCTTACAGCTCTTTTGTCAGTGTTTCCATCAAGGCCCGGGAAATGACCAGACTGCCGGTGAAGCCGGGGTGGACCCGGTCCCAGGTGATGGTGGCGGGGTAGCGGTGCTGCAGCAGGGGGGCAAAGGCATCCTGCAGGTCGATGCAAGGGATGCCCCGTTTGGCGGCTTCCTCCTTGCAGATAGCCCTGTATTCGTCCATCCGGGCCCGCATGGCATCTGCCGGGTTGGGCTCGAGATAATAGGGGGTCATCCAGACCATGGGGACTGTCGTATGATCGGCCATGGCGTTCAGATTCCTGCGATATTCCTCCGGACTGACGGCCCAGTCAGTCTGGACGGTACAGTCAAACTGCCGCCAGACATCGTTGATTCCAATGCACAGCACCACCAGATCCGGCTTCAAAGCCGTTACATCCTCCTCCCACCGGGCCAGCAGATCCCGGGAAGTGTTTCCGCCGATGCCCCGGTTGGTGCAGCGGATAAACAGCTCCGGGTAGTCCACGGTAAGCATGGCATCGGTCATGTGGACATAGCCCAGACCCAGAGAATTGCCCCGGCCCTCGCCCTCCGGCCGGGAACGGCTGTCGTCTGTCACGGAGTCGCCGGCGAAAACGATCCGCATTCCTTTTTTCAGCAACATGATTGTTGCCTCCTTGTTTTTTCGCCTATTATAGCAAGGTGCGGCATGGAAAACAATTCGGTTTTGTGATATTCTGAATGGGTTTTATGACCTCTTTTTACAGGGACGAATACCCGTAGCTGTTTACCAGCGCATCCAGTTTCCGGCCCTTCTTGCAGTAGGGGCAGTCCCGGGAGTCGAAGCTGGCGTAGTCTGGCAGGTCGGAAAGGTTGTACACGGACCACACCGGCTGTTCGCCCACGGTGGCCACGGCGCTGTACAATGCCGCAATTCCGGCCACTTCACCGCCATAGTAGCCAATGGCTTCCAGGGAGCGCTTGGCGGTGAAGCCGGTGGTCACGGAGGCCATCAGCACCAAAATGTGCTTCTCCCGGAGCATGGGCTGAAGATTGTCCCGGAAAATCATCTGGGAATTGGAGTTGAACTCCGGTTCGATGACGAAAATATCCCGGTTGGCATTGATACTCCGGTGGCCGGTGTCCGTCAACTCCCGGGCCAGGCAAGTGCCGATGACGCTCATGCCGTCCAGGCACAGGATCGTGTCCACCGGGCAGTCGTTCCGGAACCGGGTCACCAGCTGCCGGGCAATGTCCCGGGCCTCGGAGAGCTTGGTTTTCTGCTGGGTGATGTCGATGTAGTAATTGATGTGGCTGTGGTTGGTGGCAAAATGCCCCCGGGCTACCCGCAGGGGGACATTTCCATGGGTCACGGGCAGCGTTTTGATCTCAAGCATTGATGGGTTCCTCCTTGATTTTGGGTATCAAAAAAGGCGTTTTGACATCCGGTGTCGAAAAGCGCTTCACCGGATGCTCAAAACGCTTTTTTCTATTGTACCGCAGAAAGAAGCCCTTTGCAAGGTATCATTTTCACCAAACTTTGTTCACTTTTCTTGTGCAACCTGCCGAGCCAGCAGGGCGTTTTTATGGAGATGGAATTGCTCTGCGATCACATCGCACATTTCTTCCCGTTCAATGAGGGCTTCCACCTCCGAAAAGGTGGCCCAGCGGGCAGCGTCGGTCTCCCCGGGCAACAGCCGGATTTTTTCCAGGGGCGTGTCCCGGCGGAGGCAGTAGTGGTCCACGAACATCTGGCCGTCCCGGCCTGTGTCCAGGAATTCAAATTCCGCCGGTTCCGCCCGGATGCCGGTCTCCTCAAAAACCTCCCGTGCCACGGCCTGACGGCTGTCCTCTCCGGTCTGGACCGCTCCGCCGGAGTTTTCCCAGGTCCCGGCATAGGTTTTCTCCCTGGCCCGGCGGGTCAGCAGCAGCTTCCCGTGGCCATCGTAAATCCAGCATACTGCCAGAAGACCATAATCGCCCGGCTCCCAGCGGGTCCCACGACGATGGACCCGGCCGGTAGGGCGGCGATCGGCATCGTAAACATCATTGTATTCCATGACTTATCCTTCTTTCTTTTTCTTATTTTACCATAGCCGGAACAGGACGGCAAGACGGGAAAGGCCGGAATTATTTTTCTTTCCTGCATTTCCCGGGAAAGGATTTTCTTTTCAGCCATGGAAGAAGGCTTTTGTTGACTTTTCGGGCGGATCGTAGTAAAATATCAGCACAGTTCGGCGGCCATCGGCCGCAAATGAGAGGCGATAAAATGAATCAGAATCTGCCGAGAAGAGAATCGGAGACAACGATGGATAGACTGAAACCGTGGATTCTGGGGGTATTGGACATTCTCACCGTAATTGCGGCGTATTTTTTTGCACTGCTGCTGCGGTTTGATTTCCGGTACTCCGCCGTGGACAAGGCCTATCTGATGGGTTATTTCCACACCATCCCCATATGGTGCGTAGCCACCGTAGTGGTGTTCTACATCTTCCACCTCTACCAGAGCGTCTGGTCCTATGCAGGCTTGGCAGAGCTTTGGGCCCTGATCAAGTCCTACATGGTGCTGGGTGCGGCGACGCTGTTGTACGTCCTTGTTGTCAAGGCCCCGGCACTGCCCCGGTCCTGCTACATCATGGGCATCCTCATCAACTTCTGTATGACCGCCGGAATCCGATTCTCCTATCGGTTTCTGGTGGTGCTGCGGCAGCTTGCCCACCAGAAGGACAAGCAAATTCAAAAGCGGGTCATGATCATCGGCGCCGGTGCGGCGGGCGTGACCCTTATCCGGGAATTGCAGAACACAGACCGTATTTCCAGCCAGGTCTGCTGCGTCATTGACGACAACCCCTACAAGAAAGGCAAGTACCTGGAAGGTGTGGAAATTGTCGGCAACCGGTATGACATTGTGAACATGGCCAAGAAGTACCACATCACCCACATTATCTTCGCCATTCCCACCTGCGGCGCCGAAGACAGGCAGGCCATCCTGAACCTGTGTAAAGATACCAACTGCAAATTGCAGATCATCCCCGGAATGTACCAGCTGCTCAATGAAGAAGTCAGCGTCAGTAAGCTCCGGGACGTGGAGGTCACGGACCTGCTGGGCCGGGAACAGGTGAAGGTCAACAACGAGGAAATTCTGGCGGACATCGCCGGAAAAGTGGTGCTGGTCACCGGCGGCGGCGGAAGCATTGGCAGCGAGTTGTGCCGTCAGATCGCCCGAGCCAATCCCAAGGTGCTGATCATTTTCGACATTTACGAAAACAACGCCTATGCCATCCAGCAGGAGCTGCGGCACGACTGCCCGGACCTGCACTTGGAGACGCTGATCGGCTCCGTGCGGAACACCAGCCGCATCAACAGCGTCATGAAAACCTACCACCCGGACATCGTGTTCCATGCGGCGGCCCACAAGCACGTTCCCCTGATGGAGGACAGCCCCAACGAGGCCATCAAGAATAACGTCATGGGTACCTTCAAGACGGCTACCGCCGCCGCCCGGTACGGGGTGAAGAAATTCGTGCTTATCTCCACGGACAAGGCTGTGAATCCCACCAACATCATGGGCGCCAGCAAGCGGCTGTGTGAGATGGTGGTGCAGATGATGGACCGGAAAAATCCCAACACCAGCTATGTGGCGGTGCGGTTCGGCAATGTGCTGGGCAGCAACGGCAGCGTTATTCCTCTGTTCAAAAAGCAGATCGCCGAGGGCGGCCCCGTGACCGTTACGGATAAGCGCATCATCCGCTACTTTATGACCATTCCCGAAGCGGTGTCCCTGGTGCTGCAGGCCAGCTATTACGCCACCGGCGGTGAGATTTTCGTGCTGGAAATGGGCGACCCGGTGAAGATCGACGACATGGCCCGGAATCTCATTCGTCTGTCCGGCTTCACCCCGGACGTGGATATCAAGATCGTCTACACGGGCCTGCGCCCCGGCGAGAAGCTCTATGAGGAAATGCTCATGAACGAGGAGGGCCTCCAGGAGACCGCAAATAAGCTGATCCACATTGGAAAGCCCATCGAGATGGACGATGATTGGTTTCTGGAAAAGCTGCACCAGCTGGACCTGGCCAGCCGCCAGGAGTCGGACCATATCCGGGAAGTGGTGGCCGAAGTCGTGCCCACTTACCACTACGATAAGAAGCCGGAAGAAGCGAAAGTGTAATATTCCGGAACTCCCCGGCCCGAAAAATCAGGCCGGGGAGTTTTTTTGCAGACGCGGCGAAAAATAGCCTTTCCCCAGGGGAAGGCTTTGGATGGTGCAAGCCGTCAGCCTCTACTTCTCATGTAGGACACTCCATCCGTTGCGGCTTCCTCTTGCATTTTCCGTCTTTCTCTGCTAAAATGAGAAAAAACGTTGGAGGGGTCTATGGGGAACATTGCAGTCATCGATACGGAGACGAACTGGGCGGACGCGGTCATGTCCATCGGCACGGTGGTGGCCGATTCGGAAAGTTTTACCGTCACAGGCCAGCGCTACCATGTGCTGACCGCCGAGTGCGTCCTGGGCGGGATGTACGAGGATGTGCTGTTTCTGCCCACCCCGGCAAAACCGATTCTATGCACCCGGCAGGAGGCCCTGGTGGACCTGCGGGACTGGCTGGAGGGGCTGAACGTGGAGACGATCTTCGCCTACAACGCCCTCTTTGACCGGCGACATCTGCCGGAATTGTCCCAATGGGTCTGGCGGGACATCATGGCAAGGGCCGCCTACCGGCAGCACAATCCGAAAATCCCGAAATGGGCGGAATGCTGCACTACCGGGCGGCTGAAACGGGGCTACGGGGTGGAGCCCATGCTGCGGCTGCTCTCCGGGAACCGGGATTACCGGGAGACCCACAACGCCCTGCTGGATGCCATGGATGAGTTGGAAATTCTCCGGCTCCTGGGCCAGAATGTGGAGTGTTATTGCCCCATGAACGGATAAGAAAGCTGCGAAGGAACATTCCTTCGCAGCAATTTTTTTATTTTGCGGAAAGGGCCACGCTGTGGCGGAGAATGGAGTAGGGCGGCACGGCTTTGGGCAGGCGCAGCGTGAAGCGCATCTGGGGCGTTTTCGGCTCCGTCAGGGCCGCACCATCGGCGTCAAACATTTCACCCACTGCAAAGGCAAAAGGCCGCAGGTCCGGGCCGACGGCCTCCAACGTATCCCCCATAGCAAACTTGTTCCGCAGAGAGCAGGTAGCCAGTCCCTCCGGCGTGCAGGATTCCACAATGGCGCAAACCTGCCACTCCCGGATATACCGGGAATTTTCCGTGTATTGTCCGGGGAAACCGTAGTAAAAGCCAGAGGAATAGACCCGGTGGGAAACGTGCTCCACCTCGTCCCGCCAGGCCGGATCCAACGGCTCTCCCTTTGCAACAGAATCGATGCAATGCCGGTAGGCTCCGGTGACGATGGCGGCATAGTAGGCGGATTTTGCCCGGCCTTCGATTTTAATGCAGTCCACCCCGGCCTTTTGCAGGTCGTCCAGGTGGTCGATCATGCACATATCCCTGGAATTCAGGATGTACGTTCCTCTTTCGTCCTCAAAAACCGGGAAATATTCTCCGGGCCGCTTCTCCTCCATCAGTGCATACTGATAGCGGCAGGGCTGTGCGCAGGCCCCCCGGTTGGAGTCCCGGCCGGTCATGTAATTGGACAGCAGACACCGGCCGGAGTAGCTGACGCACATGGCCCCGTGGCCAAAGGTCTCAATCTCCAGACTTTTCGGGGTTTTTGCCCGAATTTCGGCAATTTCATCCAGGCTCAGTTCCCGTGCCAGCACCACCCGCTGAGCGCCCAGATCATGCCAGGCATTGGCGCAGGCGTAATTGCCGATGGACTGCTGAGTGGACACATGCCGGGCGCAGTGGGGGGCATATTTTTCGGCCATCCGGAAAGCACCCAAGTCCGCCAGAATCAGGGCGTCAACGCCTGCATCCTCCAACTGCTCTAAGTATGCGGGCAGGGCGGCAGCCTCGGCATTCCGGGGCATGGTGTTCACGGTGACGTGAACGCTGACCCCGTGAGCATGGGCAAATTTCACAGCCCTGGGCAGCTCCTCCGGGGAGAAATTCCCGGCAAAGGAGCGCATCCCGAAGCTGGTGCCTGCCAGATACACGCTATCTGCTCCGTAGAGCACCGCCATGTGCAGCCGCTCTGCGTCTCCGGCGGGGGCAAGCAGCTCTATGGTCCCGTTTTTCATCAGCCGTTCTCCTGGGAGGCCAGGAACGCCTCATGCTCAGAAAGGGTCTCGGAGAAATGATGCTCGTCGGAGCCTTTTTCCAGAGCGTAGTAGTAGTAATTGGTGTCCTGAGGTTCCAGAGCGGCGTAAATGCTGTTCCGGCCCGGGTTGCAGATGGGCCCCGGGGTCAGGCCCACATGGTTATAGGTATTGTAGGGATCATCCATTTGCAGGTCCTCGGCGGTCAGCTCCGTCCGCTCTCCCTGGAGGGCATAAAGCAAGGTGGCGTCGATGTTCAGGAACGGATATTCGTCCGGGTCCGCCAGGCGGTTATAGATGACGGAGGACACCAGATAGCTGTCCGTAATGGAGTAGGCTTCCTGCTGGACCATAGAGGCCACGATCATCACTTCCCGCAGGGTGAAGGGATGGGCTGCGATATAGTCCTCGCTGTAACCATTCTCGGCCAGCTGAGCGGCCATGGTTTCCTTGAGCTTTGCCAGATTGTCCTTCATCTTGTCGGTGAACCGGTACTCAAAGTCGTCCAGGAACTTGCCGATGACCCGGCCCGGTTCGTCGCCTGTGTAGAAGTCGTAGGTGTCCGGGAACAGATAGCCCTCCAGGCAGTATTTGTTGCCCCGTTCCACACCCTCCAGAAACCAGTAGTCGTCCAGTTCGCCGTTGGCGGCGTAATCCTCCAGTTCGGCAGCGGTGCAGACACCCTCTTCCTCCAGCAGGGCGAAAATCTCCCGGCAGGTGTAGCCCTCCGGGACCACCACGGTCACAATGGTGGAGGTGTCCGCATCGGGGGTAATGCCGTTTACCAGAGCGTGATAGTCATAATTGGTTTTCAGCTTGTAGATGCCGGGTGCAATTTTATCCTCGGCATGGGTCAGATCGGCGTACATCTTGAAAAGCCCCGGATAACGGATGAGCCCGCTGTCCTTGAGCTTCTGGGCGACACTCTCCACGGTGTCGCTGTCCGTCACCTGGAATTCCAGTTCCGTATCGCTGCGGCCGAAGGCCATCACGTCCGAAACGCACACCCAGATCACCCGCCCCAGAGAGACACCAATGGCAATGGCAATGGCCAGCCACACAAACGTCGCCAGAATATGGGGAATGCCCAACAGGCCGTAGCCCTTCTTCCGGCGTGGACGGCCCTTCTTCACCGGCTCCTCCGGTGCTTCCGGCTCCTCCGGGGCTTCCTCCGGTGCTTCCGGCTCCTCAACTGCGGCCTCCGGAGCGCTCTTGTCGGCAAAGGCAGCGTTCAGTTCCTCCCCTTCGCCAAAGGTGTCCCGGAATTCTTCATCCTGGAAAGGCTCGCCAGTCATGCGGCTTTTGGCCTCCGGATCCCAGCCGTCCTCCGGGGCAACCGGGGATACAAGGCCCGCATTCTCCACGCTCTCGTGGGGACCCAGCTCTTCGCCCAGGTCTTCCGGGGGAAGAATTTCATCCAGCCAGGCGTTTTCCTCCGGGGAGAGATTATTTTCATGTTCCTGATCCATAAGGGATACCTCCTGTTCAGCGGATAACGATCTGCTCCGCAATTTCCTGGGCCTTTTCCTCCCCCTTCAGGGCAGCCACCAGCGCCAGGGCGAAGGGGACCGCACAGCCGGCGGAGGTGCCGGTAATGAGTTTTCCGTCCCGGACCACGGCCTTTCCGGGCTGGGAAAGGGCAGCGCCCATTTTCTCTTCGCAGCCGGGGTAGCATGTGGTGGGATGGCCGTCGGTGATGTGCAGGGCAGCCAGAACCGTAGGGGCAGCGCAGATGGCGGCCACGAAGCCGCCCTGCTGCCAGACCTGCTCCACGGCGGCCAAAGCGGCCGGACAGCCGGAAATGGAGGCCACACCGCCCAGCCCGCCGGGCAGGACGATCATATCTGCATCGGAAACGTCCAGATCGGAGATTTCCATATCTGCCTCGAACCCCACCTTGTGGCTGCCTTTGACGATCTTACCGTTCAAACCTACGGTGGTCACAGCCACACCTGCCCGGCGCAGCAGGTCAATGGGGGTCACGGCTTCGATTTCTTCAAATCCGGTTCCCAAAAGTACATAAACCATAGTTTTACCCCTCCAAACACGCTGAAACGCAGCGATAGATCTCCTCGTGAATGTCCGCAATGGAGCGCATGGCCTCGTCCCGGACGCATTGAATGGTTTTCCAGCCGTAAAAATCGGCGGCGGCACGGCCAACCTCCCGGCAGGCGGCCAGGTAAGCTGTGTTCTGCTCGTGAATGTCGGCCTGGGTATGGGTAACGGCCTCCCGGGAACGGAGCAGCTTCTCCGTAAAGTCCGTTGGCACGTCCAGATAGATCACCAGGTCCGGCCGAGGCAGTCCCAGACGGTCATACTCGAAGTCGTAGAGCCAATGGAGGAAAGCCTGACGCTTTTCCGGGGGCTCCTTGGTGGTCTGGTGGACGGCGTTGGAGGTGGTGTAGCGATCAGAAAGGATAAGACCGCCCTGCTGATAGTATTCCCCCCAGTCCTGCCGGTAGGAAGCGAACCGGTCCACGGCATAGAAGGTAGAGGCGGCGTAGGCATTCACGTCGGCGGGATCGTGGCCGAATTCGCCGTCCAGATACATCCGTATCAGCGCCGAGCTGGGCTGATCGTAGCGTGGAAAGACGATATGCCGGAAGGGGACCCCTTCCTGTTCCAGACGCTCGGAAAGCAGCCGGAACTGGGTAGACTTCCCGGAACCGTCGGTGCCTTCAATCACCACTAGCTTGCCCATTTTTCATCCTCCTAACGGCCCAAGCGCGCCGCATACAATTTTCTACTGTAAAATATAGCATAATTTTTTCCGTTTGTCCACTGTTGGGAGTTTAAGATTCTTTTATTTCTGACATTAGAAGGCGAAAACCTCGCCGGAAGTTCTTTGGGAACAGGCAAAGCCCTGCGTCCGCCACCGCCGGAAGGCTTCCAGTTACGCTTGCCGGATTCTTTCCCGGAGATCCCAGCCATTCAAAGAACCCGTCCCTGGCCCGGATCTTCAATTTCAGCAATCCCTCCGGTCCCCTGACCCAGGCCATGGGCTATGAGAACGACCGCTTTGCCACAAATTCCTTGAGCCTGAACCGTCTGCCCTGGGTCCGGGACAGCCAGTATAAGGGCCGGGAGGCCATGGACGACATTCTCTCCGACCGGATCCGTCTGCCGGGACAAATCCCCGGCGGATATCTCTGCTATCCGAAAATTTGCCCCGGGGCTTCTTTTTTTCGGAAGTCCCGGGGAATAATTTACGGCTCAAAATTCTCAAAAATAGGGATCCAGCCCTCTTTGACGGCGGTGTTGTACTCCTCCATAGTCCGCAGGGTCCAGCTGACCCCCTTCACGCCCCAGAGGTTCCGCACCAGGTAATTGCCCAGGGTGTTCCGGTGGGCGTACTTATAGGCTACAAAATCCGGCACCGTCAGGAAGTTTTCCCACTGGGCCGTCACGGCCAGCCGCAGGAAGAAGGGTTGGTTTGCCTTGCTTTTCAGGAAATTTTCCGCCAGCTGTCCCCGGATGATGTCCGGCCGATGCTGCCGGAGCCACCGGACGCATCGGGGATCAAAGGACTCAATGCAGTAGGGGCCCTCGTAACCCTCCAGCATGGCGCAGACAGCCTCGCAAAGCTCGGCATAGTTGTTGTCCACGGTTTTCAATTCAATAATCATCGGCACCTTTCCCCGAAACAGGTTCAGCACCTGAGAAAACTGTGGAATGGTCTCGGAGGTCCCCTGCAGGAAGTGCCGGGACAGGTCCTCGGTGGTCAAGTCCTCCATGCGGCCCTCCTGACCGGTGGTCCGGGACAGGTCCGAGTCGTGCATAACGCCCAGATTTCCGTCAGCCAAAAGATGCAGGTCCAGCTCCACGCCGTAACCATGCTCCAGCGCTGCCCGGAAGGCCGCCAGGCTGTTTTCGGGCTTCTCGGCATCATGGAGGCCCCGGTGGGCATACTTCCAGCCCAGCAGCCCCTTCCAGCCTGGAGCATTCCGCCGCCCCCGCAAGGACAGTAGGTACAAAACAAACAGGACCACCAGAAGAATGGCAACAATCATGATTTAATCCTCCACATCAAAGGCTTCCAGGCCCTTCTTGGCCACAATCTTATTATCGCCGTGGTGCACAAAATTCATGGTAATGAAGGACAGGAATGCAAAAATTGCCGAATAGGCAAACAGCAGGTGATACCCCAGATACCGCATCAGCGCACCCGCCAGAACGGGCGTGGCGATCTGAGCGGTCATGGAGAAGGTGTAGTACAGACCCGTGAACTTACCTACTTCCCCATCGCTGCACATCTCCACCACCATGGGCAGGGAGTTCACATTGATGGAGGCCCAGGCAATGCCCACCACTGCAAAGAGGCCATACAGGGCCGGGTGGAAGCTATGGCTGAACAGGGTGTACACGAAGGCAGCGACAAAGCTGCCGCTGAGAAGCAGCGTGCCGAAGCGGATGGTCTTCCTGCGGCCGATCTTACTGGCCACCTGGCCCACGGGAATGTAGCTGACGATGGCACCGGCGGTGGCGATGGTCAGACACATACTACTCTGGCTCAGGGTCATGCTCCACTGGTTCTGGGCATAAGTCGTGAACCAGGTAGTCACGCCGTTATAGGCCACAAACCACAGCGCAATGGAGCAAAGCAGGAACCCAAGGCTTTTTTTCACGGCGGCAGGCAGCTTTTCTCCCGTGGGGGTCTCCACGGCCAGGTCCTCCTCCGGATGCTGCTTCTCGTAATCCTGCTGCCGGGTCACCAGCTTCGGCTCGTTGACCAGGGTCATCAGCACGATCAGCGCCAGCAGTATAATGCCCGCCACGATGGAAAACAGAGGCAGATAGCTGGCGTCGGCGTTTTTGTCGGTATACAGGAAGGTGGTCAGCAGCAGATAAATGATGCCGCCCACGGCGCCCATCAGATTGATGACGGCGTTGGCCTTGCTCCGCAGGGGCTTGGGGGTCACATCCGGCATCAGGGCCACGGCGGGAGAACGATAAGTACCCATGGCCACCAGCAGCGCTCCCAGTACCACCACAAAGGCCACCATTTTCCCCGTGGAGGGAGCAGCCCGATAGCTGTCGTTCAGCACCGGCAGTGCCATCATCAGCACGATCGCCGCCAGGGAGCCAAAGAGAATGAAAGGCCGGCGGCGGCCCAAGGGGCTGCGGCACTTGTCGGACAGCGCTCCAAACAGGGGCAGCAGGAACAGGGCAAGCACGTTGTCCGCCGCCATAATGGCACCGGAGACCACCTCGTTCATGTGGAAGGTGTTGGTGAGCATCAACGGAACCAGATTGTCGTACATCTGCCAGAAGGCGCAGATCGACAGGAAGGCAAAGCCGATGAGTACGGTGTTTTTCTTGTCCAGCTTCATGGAAGGACCTCCGTTCGGTTGTTCTTCTTACATAATAACGGATTTTCGCCTGAATGTCCAGACTCTTTTCATAAATTTTACCTGTCCGACTTCAAATTGACAGCTTCCGGCGGAAATGGTATAATGAAGAAAATTTTGTAAAAAGAGGAGGCTGGTCCATGAAGCAGCTTTTGCGCCTGTTTGCAACGTTTTTCAAGATTGGCGCATTTACCTTCGGCGGGGGCTATGCCATGATCGCCCTGCTGGAAAACGAATTCGTCTCCAGGAAGCAATGGATTGGCCAGGAGGAATTTCTGGACATGGTGGCCATTGCGGAATCCACCCCCGGCCCTGTAGCCATCAACAGCGCCACTTACATAGGCTATCACATGGCAGGCTTCTGGGGGGCGCTGGTATCCACCGTGGCCGTGGTGCTGCCCTCCTTCCTGATTATTTTCGCCATTTCTCAGGTGTTTGACCAGTTTCTGGCAATATCTTATGTAAACTACGCCTTTCAGGGCATCCGGGTCTGTGTGATCTATCTCATCCTCAGCGCCGGTCTGAAGGTGTTCCGCTCCCTGGAGCAGACCTGGAAAAATCGCCTGCTGTGCTTTGGAGTTTTCGGCCTGATGACCACGTTCTCCCTGTTCAGCGTGAATTTCTCATCCATCTGGTTCATCGTCATCTGCGGCGTGCTGGGCCTTGCCCTATTCCGTCGGAAGGAGGCTGCGGCATGATTCTCTGGGAACTGTTCTCCACTTTCTTTGGCATCGGTGCCGTATCCTTCGGCGGCGGCTACGGCATGATCTCCCTGGTCCGGGAAGCCGTGGTGCGGAACGGCTGGCTGGCGGAATCGGAATTTCTGGACTTTATTGCTGTTTCCGAGTCCACCCCCGGCTCCCTGGCCGTGAACATGGCCACCTTCATCGGCTCCTCTCAGGCAGGGGTCCTGGGCAGCCTGCTTGCGACCTTGGGCGTGGTACTGCCCTCCTTCCTGGCAATCCTGCTGATTGCAGCCGTCATCCGGAATCTTCTGAAATACGGCCCGGTCCAGGCTTTTCTGGCAGGCGTGCGGCCCTGTGTTGTGGGCATGATTCTCTCTACCGCCGCCACCATGGGCCTGACCACCCTGCTGGGTGCCAAGGCCATTCAGTCCCTGGTGTCTCCGGACTGGACGGGCATCCTGATCTTTGCCATCCTGTGGGGAGTCCACGGGGTCTGGAAGGCCGTCCGGAAAAAGTCTCCCTCCCCCATTGCCATGATTTTGCTCTCCGCAGCATTGGGATTACTGCTGTGCAGATAAAAACACCGGTGCGGTTTTGGTCTCTCCGGGAATGCGCTTCATGCCCCCCTGCTTACAGCAGGGGGCCTTTTTTGCAGCCATAGAAAGGAAATAACATAGGAGTGCCCCACCCCGGATTCCGGGATGGGGCACAGGTTCAATTCTTCTTTCTCCACAGATGAAAGGTCAGGACTGTCACGCCGGATGCGGCGGCGCAGAGCAACAGCATCCAGAGGCCCACGTTTTCCGTATCGCCGGTGTAGGGAGTCTCCCTGGCGCTTTCGCCGTGGAAGATCCAGTCGGTCTCCCCCACCCGGTCGGCGTACCGGTTATCCAGTTCCAGCGGAACCATCAGCTTCACGGTCAGGGTCATGGACTTGCCCGCCCGAATGGTCCCCAGCAGGATGCGGTCCTCGGCAGCGTCCCCGGCGGTACCGGTGAACAGCACCCGGTCCCCCAGCCGGATCTCCATAGCCAGGGCTTTCAGAAATTCCACATTCTCCGGCTCGTCGTGAGGTTCAATGGACATCCACAGCCGCAGCTGCTCCCCGCGGGCGGAGTTGGTGACGGTGACTTGCTGAATGAGTTCGTCACCGGGCATGACGTTTTTCAGCCCGTCGAACAAGTCCGTAGTCGTGTAGTCGCTGCCGGGAGCGAAGGCAAAGCC
>JALEII010000059.1 GCA_022770345.1 Clostridiales bacterium
TTGGACTTGGTGGCGAACATGGTGCCCACCTGGCTCCGCAGGCCCTTACCCAGGTCCTCCAGAGAAGCGCCCACGACCAGGCCACCCTCGGAGAATGCGGACTGGCTGCGGCCGTACACGATCTGCAGGAACAGCTCCCGCATGGCGGTGTTGATGGCGTCGCATACCAGGTCGGTGTTCAGGGCTTCCAGAATGGTCTTGCCGATCAGAATTTCGGCGGCCATAGCGGCGGAGTGGGTCATGCCGGAGCAGCCGATGGTCTCCACCAGAGCCTCCTCAATGACGCCCTCCTTGATGTTCAGGGTCAGCTTGCAGGCACCCTGCTGGGGAGCACACCAGCCGATACCGTGGGTAAAACCGCTGATGTCCTTGATCTCCTTAGCCTGGACCCACTTGCCCTCTTCGGGAATGGGAGCGGGGCCGTGATAGGCACCCTTGGCCACGGAGCACATATTTTGTACTTCTGCACTGTAAATCATGGCAAAATTCCTTTCTTTCAGAGGCGGTGATCTGCGCCTCGGATCATACTTTCCGGTGAATCACCGGATTTCTACAGTTTAATTATAGCCACATACTCGAAAAATGTCAATCCAAAAGTGTCAGGCCTGGACGACTTTTACAAGGGCAGCCTTGTCCACCGCCTTGAAGAAGGCGGAACCGGCTACCAGCACTTGGGCGCCGGCTTCCTTACAGGTGACGCATGTATGAGCATCCACACCGCCATCCACCTCCAGCAGGCAGCCGGGATTCACCTGATTCAGTTTTTCCCGAAGGGTCACCAGCTTGGGCATCATGTCCGCCATGAACTTCTGCCCGCCGAAGCCCGGCTCCACGGTCATCACCAGAATCATGGCCACTTTGTCCAGATACGGCTCCACGGCCTCCACCGGCGTGCCGGGTTTCAGGGAAATGGCTGGCTTCACGCCAAAACTTGCGATTTTTTCCAGGGCCGCCAGGGTGTTCTCCGGGGTGTCGGCCTCTACATGGATGGTCAGGTAGTCTGCTCCGGCTTTGCAGAACTGTTCCACATACCGGATGGGCCGGTCGATCATCAGGTGCACGTCCAGGGGCAGGGAAGTGACCCGCCGCAGAGCGGCCACCACGGGAATGCCGATGGTGATATTGGGGACGAACAGCCCGTCCATCACGTCCACATGAACCCAGTCGGCACCGCTTTCGGCGATGGTCTCCACGCCGGCCTGCAAATTGGCAAAATCTGCCGAGAGAATGGAAGGTGCGATCAATGCCATAAATAAGCATCTCCTTTATTCTTGATTTTATCCTGATGATACCACAAAACGCCCGGTTATGCAATTCCCGAATAGGGATTCTTTTGCCGGGCATACTACCGGGGAATCCAAAAGAAGGAGGAAATGAACATGAGCTGTCACGCAAACAAGTGCATCGCCTGCTCCGTGGCCCAGTGCGCTAACCACTGCGACACTGAGAACTACTGCTCTCTGGACAAGATCCAGGTGGGTACCCATGAGGCCAACCCCACCATGGACCAGTGCACGGACTGCAAGTCCTTCCGTATGAAATAATCAGCGGAAAGAGCGAATTCTCTGGCGGCGCTGTTGCGCCGCCATTTTTCGGCCTTGACGGATGGGCTTTCGGGGCGTACAATGAGAAATATGAAAATTATTCCAGAAACGTTCAAAAATCGTTCCGCCGAAGGACATACTTTCTTCATAAGTGGATCGTATAGTATGAGCATACAAAAAACAAGATCCGGGAGGGATCAATATGGAAACCAATCATCAGGATACATTTGGACAGGAGGCTTCCCAGGAGCCGGAAAAGGCCGTTGTGAACGCCGCTTCGGAGGAGACCGTCTCCGGGGAAACTCCAGTCGTTGATAATACCGAAACCCAGGAGACCGTAGAGGCCACCGAGACGACAGAGACTTCTGAAACTGCCAAGGCTGCACCGGAGGCCGGTGCTCAGGAGACCGCTCCTCAGCAGACCGCCCGTTCTCCCTATGCAGATTCCCCGTACCAGACTTACCAGAACCCCTATCAATCTCAGCCCTACACCACCTATGTGCCTCCCAAGAAGCCCAAGAAGGCAAAGAAAGCCAAGAACGGAGCAGGCCGGAAGGCTGTGGCCGCCGTGCTGGCGGTGACGCTGGTGGGCGGCAGCTGCGGCATCACCGCTGCGGCCATGAACCACTATTGGGAGAATCGGGTGGACAGCCTGACCACCTCCTTCAACCAGAGGTTGGATGTGCTGCAGAGCCAGATCAAGAGCAGCGGCAATTCCGTTTCCGGGTCCCCGGTGGTCAGCACCGACGGCCTGACTCCCAGCCAGATCTACGCTCAGAACGTGAACTCCGTGGTAGCCATTACCAACACCGGAATCTCTACTAACAACTATGGCCAGACCGGCGCCTCCGTGTCCTCCGGCTCCGGCTTTATCTACACCTCCGACGGCTATATCGTCACCAATTACCATGTGGTCAAGGATGCCCAGAACCTGACCGTTACTACCTATGACGGCACTGCCTACGACGCCACTTTTGTAGGCAGCGACGAAAATAACGACATTGCCGTGATCAAAGTGAATGCCACAGACCTGCCCGCAGCCACCATCGGCTCCAGCAGCGACCTGATCGTGGGCGACCAAGTGGTGGCCATCGGCAATCCCCTTGGCGAACTGACCTCCACTCAGACCGTGGGCTACGTCAGCGGCATGAACCGGGACGTGTCTACCGATGGCAGTATTATCAACATGATCCAGACCGATGCAGCCATCAACCCCGGCAACTCCGGCGGTCCGCTCTTCAATATGCACGGCCAGGTGGTTGGTATCACTACTGCCAAGTATTCCGGAACCACTTCCTCCGGCGCTTCCATCGAGGGTATCGGCTTTGCCATCCCCATTGACGACGTGAAGAGCATGGTTGACGATCTGATCCAGTACGGCTATATCACCGGCGCTTACCTGGGCGTGATGGTCCAGAATATGGATGAGTCCGTAACCAATTATGGTCTTCCCCAGGGTGCTTATGTGAAGGAAGTGACCCCCGGCTTCTGTGCCGAGGCCGGCGGCATGCAGGCCGGTGACATCATCACGGATCTGGGCGGCTACTCCGTCAGCTCCATCACCGACCTGACCCGTGCCCTGCGGCACTTCAAGGCCGGGGACAGCGTGGTGGTGACCGTGTACCGCAGCGGCAAGAGTGTTCAGCTGACCCTGGAGCTTTCTGAGAAGCCTCAGGCCACGGACGCCGCTGATGAGAATCCCGATTCTACTGATCCCAGTATGCCCTCCGAAGGCAACTACGACGACTGGTTTGAGTTCTTCCGCCGCTACTTCGGAAGCCAGGGCGGGACTCAGAACGGCGGCCAGAATGGCAGCGGCAATCCCTTCGGTAACGGCGGTAATGGCTGATCTTTGCACAGAATAAAATCACAAATCCCCCGGAAGGAACAGGAAATGTTTCTTCCGGGGGATTTTTTACATATTAATGGTGCTTCCGCTTTCTACGCTTTTTCGGCGGGGCAGGGGGTTCCTCGCCGGTCCCTGGAAAGGGCGGCTGGGCCGCCAGATAGGCCGCCGGGTCAGAAATGTTGCTGGGCGCAAAGGTGTTGGAAATGGCACGCAAAATCGACTGCTGCTTCTTGGTCAGGGGCTGCGGTTCCTCGGAAGGGAACAGGTTCCGGTCAAAAAGAAGCCGGAAAATGCCGTTTACCGTGCCACAGGCCACCAAAAGTCCCAGAAAATCAGTGAAATTGGCAGCGACGCTGCGGACCTGGTCATTCTGCGGTGCCGCAAGATCCAACAGAAACACCCGCTCCTCCTGACCGGGCAGAAAACAGAAGGCAATGACCTCCGGCCTGGCCCAGCCGATGATCTCGGCATCCATGGGCAGCGTCCCAGCGTAGGGGTAGTCGGTCCAAAGCCCTACCCCGGAGGTATCCAGGCTGGATGCCCGGAACAGACGGATACGATCCAAATTCTCGACCCCGTTTCTCG
Organism: Clostridiales bacterium; assembly: GCA_022770345.1. Taxonomy (GTDB): domain Bacteria; phylum Bacillota; class Clostridia; order Oscillospirales; family Oscillospiraceae; genus Faecousia. The sequence goes on from JALEII010000059.1 coordinate 3,979, forward strand.
TTTTTCTTTCATTATACCAGCCATGCAGGTCCATTGCAACGTTCTGGATCATAAAATAACGAGATTTTTGCAAAAATACGGGTTGCTTTTCCCGGCGATGGATATACTAGGGGAAACGATATCGAAAGGATGGAAACGTACATGGGCATTTTGGGGAAGCTTCTGGGCTGTGAAAAGGTACAAATTTTTACGCCCATGCCAGGAGAGACAGTCCCTCTGACGGACGTGCCGGACGAGACTTTTGCAAAGGAAATTCTCGGAAAGGGGATTGCCATTCGCCCCACCGGCGGCTGTGTCTGTGCGCCTTGCGCCGGGCGGGTGGACATGGTGTTTGAAACGGGCCATGCGGTAACGCTGATGGCGAATAACGGAGCGGAAATTCTCATTCATGTGGGGCTGGACACAGTGAATCTGAAGGGAAAATATTTCCACGTCCACGCCAAAGCCGGTCAGCGGGTTGCAATGGGCGACTTGCTGCTGGAATTTGACCGGGAGGCCATCTCCGGGGCGGGGTACAACACAATAACGCCGGTGATTCTCTGCAATTCGGACCGCTACGTCAATATTACCGCCCTGACGGGCCGGACTGTGGCCCTGGGGGACCCCATTCTGGAATTGGGCCGGGAGGTGCGGACATGAAGCATGGTATCGGACTGCCGGTGTACCCCGGCGTTGCCATGGGAAAGCCGCTGGTCTACCGGAAACCGGAAGCTGCATCTTCGGACGTAGGGACCCCGGAGGCGGAAGCGCTGAAATTCCACAGGGCCTGCCAGGAGGCGAAAAATCAGCTTTCCGCCTTGGCGAAGATCGCACGGGAGGGCCTGGGTGGGGAGCAGGCGGAAATTCTGGAGGTCCAGGTGCTGATGCTGGAGGACGGGGAGTTGCTGGAAGGGGTAGAAGCGGCCATTGCCTCGGGGGCTTCCGCCGCTGAGGCGGTCCAGCAGCAGGGGGAGGCCATGGCCCAGGATATGGCGGCCCTGGACGACGATTACCTTCGGGGAAGGGCAGCGGATATCCGGGATGCAGCGGCCCGTGTGACCGGAATTTTACGGGGGAGCGGGACTTTTTCCTTCCCGGAGGGGAAATTTCTCCTGCTGGCGGAGGACCTGGCCCCCAGCGAGACGGTCCGGCTTCCCAGGGACCGGGTGCTGGGCCTGGTCACGAGACAAGGTTCCGCAAACAGCCACACAGCCATTCTAGCCAGAACCCTGAATATTCCCACCCTGGTCCAGGCGGATATGGACCTAAAAGACGGGGAAAATGCTAAAATTCTGGCCATTGACGCCTCCTGCGGGGAATGGTTCCTGGACCCGGATGAGGAAACGCTGGCCCGGCTAAAAGAGAAGCAGTCTTCCCTGAACCATCAGCAGACGGGGCTGGATGCTTACCGGGACCGGGAGACCGTGACCGCCTCCGGCAGGAAAATTCAACTCTTTGCCAATGTCGGCTCTGCTGAGGACGTAGCGGAGGCCCAGGCCGTTGGAGCCGAGGGCATCGGCCTGTACCGGAGCGAATTTCTCTATCTGGGCCGGGAAAAATTGCCATCAGAAGAAGAACTTTTTGAAGCCTATCGGACGGCAGCGGAGCGAATGAAAGGAAGAAGCGTCATCATCCGCACATTGGACATCGGTGCGGACAAGCAGGCTTCCTATCTAAATCTCCCCGCCGAGGAAAACCCGGCATTGGGCCTTCGAGGATTGCGGCTGTGCCTTGCCCATCCGGAGCTGTTTTTGCCCCAGCTGCGAGCCATTTACCGGGCCTCTGCCTACGGCAATCTGAGCCTCATGTTCCCCATGGTCACATCCCTCTGGGAATTGCAGGAGGCCAAGCGCCTCTGTACCCAAGTATGCTTGGAATTGGAAGACGATGGGGTGGCATACCGAGAAATTCCTATCGGCATAATGATTGAGACCCCTGCCGCCGCTCTGGAAGCCAGGGAATTCGCGAAAGAAGCGGATTTTCTCAGCGTGGGAACCAATGACCTGACCCAATACACCTTGGCTCAGGACCGGCAGAACGCTGCCCTGGAACGGTTCTTTGACCCCTGTCATCCGGCTTTGCTGAAATTGCTGCGGTCCATTGCTGAAGCCGCCGGGCAGGCGGGTATCTGGGCTGGAATCTGCGGGGAGCTGGCCGGGGATGCCACTCTGGCGGGAATGTTTTTGGATATGGGCTACCGGGAGTTGTCCATGGCTCCGGGACGAATTCTCGAAGTGCGGAAAACCATTTGCGAAAGGGAGGAAACACCATGAAAACCGTAACACACGTGATTGCCGACCCCTTGGGGCTGCACGCCCGACCTGCGGGCCTTTTGGTAAAGCTGGCTGCGGGCTTTGAAAGCGCCATTGTCGTCACCACCTCCACCGGCACCGCCGATGCCAAGCGCATCATGGCGCTGATGCGGCTGGGAGCCCAAAAGGGGACCCTGCTCACCGTCACCTGCAGCGGCCCTGACGAGGATGCCGCCGCCGAGGCCGTCCGGCGCTTTCTGACGGATCATCTCTGAGCAAAGAGCCGAAAAGGAGTATTTTTCTATGAAGCAGCTGCAAAAGCTTGGTAAGGCGCTGATGCTGCCGGTGGCCGTGCTGCCCATTTGCGGCATTCTCATGGGCCTGGGGTATCTGCTGTGTCCCGCCTATATGATGGGCAGCGATGTGGCCGGAGAATTGGGCTACGCCACCTCCGGGGCCGCCTATTCCATCGGATTTTTCCTGATAAAGGCCGGCGGCGCTTTGATCGACAATATGGCGGTCCTATTTGCCGTGGGTGTGGCCGTTGGCCTGGCAAAAGAAAGCGACGGCACGGCGGGACTGGCGGGCCTTGTGTCCTGGTTGATGATAACCAATCTGGTGGGGGCCGCCGGGAGCATTGCGCCTGGATTGGTGGAGAACGAGACCTGGGCTTTGGCATACGATAAAATCGCCAACCCATTTATCGGCATCCTCTCCGGTATCATCGGCGGCACGGTCTACAATCGGTTCCGTCACATAAAATTGCCGGATTTTCTGGCCTTTTTCTCCGGAAAACGCAGCGTCGCCATCGTTACAGGGCTTGTGTCCATCGCAGTTTCGGCCATTCTGCTGCTGGTGTGGCCAGTCGTATTCGGGGCGCTGGTGGCCATCGGCAATGGCGTGAAGCGATTGGGAGCGGTGGGCGCAGGCATTTACGCCTTCCTGAACCGGCTGCTCATCCCAACGGGATTGCACCACGCCCTGAACAATGTGTTCTGGTTCGACACCATCGGCCTGGGGGACCTGACTGCCTATTGGAACGGCCTGACCACCGGCAGCACCCTGAACGGCAGTCCCATTGACTGGTCCGTGGGAATGTATATGTCTGGGTTCTTCCCCTGCATGATGTTCGGCCTGCCCGGTGCGGCTCTGGCCATAATTCTGGCGGCCAAGCCGGAACGGCGGAAGTCCGTGGCGGGTCTGGTAGGCTCGGCGGCGTTGTGCGCCTTCCTATGCGGCGTGACGGAACCATTTGAGTTTGGCTTCATGTTCCTGGCCTTCCCGCTGTATGTGGTCTACGCTTTGCTCTACGGTATTTTTGCCGCCGTCACCGTGGCACTGGGTTTCCGGGCGGGCTTCTGCTTTTCTGCCGGAGCAACAGACCTGATTTTCTCCGCATCCTTGCCCGCGGCGGCGAAAACCTGGCTGATCTTGCCGTTGGGATTGGCGGCCTTTGCGGTGTTCTTCCTGGTATTCTACTTTGTCATCCGAAAATTCAACCTGAAAACCCCTGGCCGGGAGGAGATGGATGTAGGGGAGGAGACTCTTGAACCGACCAGCAGCGATTTTATGGAAATGGCAAAAATGATTCTGGAAGGTCTGGGCGGAAAAGAGAATCTTACCTCCATCGACCATTGCGTCACCCGGCTGCGCCTTGAGGTCCGAGACCCGCTCCAGGTGGATGAAAAGAAGCTGAAAGCTGCCGGGGCTGCCGGAGTTATCCGACCCGGGAAAACCGCCGTGCAGGTCATCATCGGCCCGAATGTCCAGTTCGTGTATGACGAATTCAAACGCCTGGCAAATTAAAAGAGGCACGGCGGAGGTGAAAATTCACCTCTGCCATGCCTCTTTTGCCGGGATATTCTGGATTTATTGCAGTATTTTATTATTGCTGCGCCGAATTTCTGCTGCAGGCTTTCCGAAGACGAAAATTTTTCTTCTCGTGGATTTTCAGTTGCAATCCTGCTGTCCTTGTGCTATGATACGGAAGTTAGCTTCAGCGAACTTTTCGGAGGAGAAAGATATGAGAACCATTGATGATTTGACCATAGGGGAGTCCGGTGTAATTTCCCAGGTGGGTGGGGAAGGAGCCCTGCGGCTTCGGTTCCTGGACATGGGACTGATCCCCGGCACCACTGTGATCCTGCAGAAAATAGCCCCCATGGGGGACCCCATTCAGATCCAGGTCCGGGGATATGAACTGACCATTCGTCGAGAGGACGCCCGGAAGATCGATCTTCGGGAGGAACGGGTATGATCTTTGCATTGGCAGGCAATCAGAACTGCGGAAAAACCACTCTTTTCAATGCCTTGACTGGCTCCAACCAACACGTGGGCAATTTCCCCGGCGTGACCGTGGACCAGAAAATGGGCACCATCAAGAACACCGAGGACAGCGTGGTGGACCTACCGGGCATTTATTCCATCCGGCCCTACACCCAGGAGGAAATCGTCACCCGGGACTTCATCCTGCATCAGAAGCCCGATGCCATCATCAACATTGTAGACGCCACCAACATCGAACGGAACCTGTACTTAACGCTTCAACTTCTGTCCCTTCAGGTCCCCATGGTTATTGCCTTGAACATGATGGACGAGCTTCGTGGCAACGGTGGCAGCGTGGACGTGCAGAAAATGTCCCAGGCCATCGGCGTGCCGGTGGTGCCCATCAGCGCCGCCAAAAATGAAGGCGTTTCCGAACTGGTGGACGTGCTGCGGGATACGGCTCAGAAGAAAATTCTCCCGGCGGTGCAGGATTTCTGCCCGGACGGCCCGGTCCACCGGTGCATCCATGCCGTGTGTCATATCATCGAGGACCACGCCGAGCGGGCCGGTATTTCCCGGCGCTTTGCAGCCACAAAGCTCATCGAAGGCGAGGAGGAATTTGCAGAAAAACTTGGCCTCAGCCAGAACGAGAAGGAACTCATTGAGCATTCCGTCATAGAAATGGAGTACGATTCCGGCCTGGACCGGAATGCGGCATTGGCCGATATGCGCTACAACTTCATCGAGAAGGTCTGCGCCTCCTGTGTGGTAAAGGCCGCCGAAAGCAAGGAGCATAAGCGAAGTGTTGCCATCGACAAGGTGCTGACCCATCGAATTTTTGCAATCCCCGTGTTTATCGGCATCATGGGTTTGATTTTTTATCTGACTTTTTACTTGATTGGACCGTTCTTTTCGGATATAATTGCCTATGCGGTAGACGGCCTCACCACATTGGCAGACCGGGGCCTCACCGCCTACGGCATCAATCCGGTTGTCCACAGTCTCCTCATCGACGGCGTGTTCGCCGGTGTGGGCAGTGTGCTGAGCTTCCTGCCGCTGATCGTGACGCTGTTCTTCTTCCTGTCTATTCTGGAGGATTCCGGCTATATGGCCCGGGTGGCCTTCGTGATGGACAATCTCCTGCGCAAGATCGGTCTTTCCGGCCGCAGCTTCGTGCCGATGCTCATTGGCTTCGGCTGCTCCGTCCCGGCGGTGATGGCCACCCGGACCCTGTCTTCTCAGCGGGACCGGAAAATGACCATTCTGCTGGTGCCCTTTATGAGTTGCTCTGCCAAAATACCCATTTACACCCTGTTTGCTGCGGCGTTCTTTCCGGGACACAAACTGCTTGTGATGATGATCCTCTACTTTGGAGGCATCATCGTGGGAATTCTCATGGCGCTGCTGCTGAAAAGCACTCTTTTCCACGGCAAGCCCGTGCCGTTCGTCATGGAACTGCCCAACTATCGCTTCCCCTCGGCAAAAAGCGTGGGCCTTCTGATGTGGGAGAAGGCAAAGGATTTCCTGCAGCGGGCCTTTACGGTCATTTTCACGGCTACGGTCATCATCTGGTTCCTGCAGTCCTTTGACCTGCACCTGAATGTTGTTTCGGACAGTGCCGACAGCATTCTGGCGGCCCTGGGCCGTCTGGTGGCGCCCATCTTTGCACCCCTGGGCTTCGGGGATTGGCGGATGGTCACGGCATTGGTGTCCGGATTCACGGCCAAAGAGGCCGTGGTCAGCACCTTTGGCGTGATTCTGGGCGTCAGCACCGACCAACTGGTCACGGCGCTGGGAAGCCTGTTTACACCCTTGTCTGCAGCTTCCTTTCTGACCTTCTGCCTGCTCTACACCCCCTGTGTGGCTGCCGTGGCGACCATTCGCCGGGAACTGGATTCCACCTGGAAAACCATCGGTGTAGTCATCATGCAGTGCGTCATTGCCTGGCTTGCGGCCCTGGCGGTCTATCAGATCGGAGCAATGCTATGACGTGGCTGGATTGGGTGCTTCTCGGAACTGTGGTTGGTTGGTGCATATATTGCCTTTTTCGGCGAAAAAAGAAAAAATGCGGCGGCTGTTGCTGCTCCTCCTGCTGCGGGGATTGCGAGGGCTGCCGGAAGTAGGAGGTTCTCTCTATGCTTTTGCGAATCGACGGCCACGAAATTCAGCCCCAGCCCGGGCAAAGTCTTTTGAACCTGATTCGGCTTGCAGGACTGGATACGCCCGTTTTTTCCAAGCGTCCCATTGCGGCGAAAATCGCCGGTGACGTTTTCAATCTACAATATGTCCCCGTCCGGGAGACTCCGGAGGACACCCCCACGGTCCGGCGGGCCATGGCTGCCAGCGGCGGAGATATCCGCCTACTGACCGTCTCTGATCCAACCGGCCGGGAGGTCTACAACCGGACCACCCAATTTGTGATTTTTCTGGCCCTGCGGCGGCTCTGGCCCCGGGCCCGGTGCAAGATGAACTGCACGCTGGGAGAGGCATTGTATATTGAAGTGGACGGGACAGCGGATTTTGATGCAGACCGGCTTCGGGAAGAGATCAAGTCTATCATTCAGGCGGACATTCCGCTGCTGCGGCGGCGTGTCTCCACAAAAGAAGCCATGGCAGCCTACGCCGCCCAGGGCCTTACCGACAAGGCAAGGCTGCTTTCCTGGCGGGAATCGCCCACCTTTGACGAGTATTACTGCGGCGATTTTTCTGACTATTATTACGGCGAATTGGCTCCATCCACCGGCTATTTGCAGCTTTGGGACGTGAGAGCCCTGGACCACGGATTCCTGTTCTTGTTCCCATCGGACCGGGACCCGGACAAACTGGGCCAGTGGCCCCAACTTCCGAATCTTTTCCAGGTCTACTCGGAAGGAGAACGGTGGTGCAGCCTTATGGAGTGCGAGAACGTGGCCGATCTGAACGAACTGACCAAAAGCGGTAAGATTCGGGAACTCATCCGGGTCAACGAAGCGCTCCATGAAAAGCGCTTTGCCCAGATTGCAGACAGCATCTGCCAGCGGGGCGCCCGGGCAGTGCTGCTGGCGGGGCCCAGTTCCTCCGGCAAGACTACCTCCGCCAACCGTCTGGCCACTCAACTGCGAGTCTACGGGAAAAAGCCCATTGTGATGAGCCTGGACGACTATTACCGGGATCGGGACACCATTGTCCCCGGCCCGGACGGCCAGCTGGACCTGGAACACATCAACACCTTGGATACAGACCTGTTCCGCAGTCAGTTGGGAGAACTGCTCCAGGGCGGCACGGTGGAATTGCCGGAATTCAATTTCCTTACCGGGAAGCGGGAGTGGCATGGGCGGCACATGAAATTAGAGGTGGATTCCGTCATTCTGGTGGAGGGACTTCACGGCCTGAACCCGGCTCTGCTGCCGGAGGGCATCGACCCGAAGGCCATTTTCCGGATGTATGTAAGCCCCCTGCTTCCTCTGAATCTGGACAACCACAACCGCATCCCCACCAGCTATCTGCGGCTGCTGCGGCGCATTGTCCGGGACCACGAGACCCGTGGAGCCAGCGTGGCCCACACTATGTCCATGTGGGATTCCGTCCGGGCAGGGGAGCGGCGGTGGATCTTTCCCTATCAGGAAAACGCCGATGTGATCTTTAACAGCTCCACGCTCTTTGAATTGGCGGTGCTGAAAAAGCACATTTATCCGCTGCTTCTGGCGGTAACACCGGAGGAAAGCTGCTATGAGCAGGTCCGGGGGGTAGTCAAAATCTTGAACTATGTTCTCGAAGCCGATGTGGATGACGAAATTCCTCCAACCAGTCTTGTCCGGGAGTTCATCGGCGGAAATACTTTTTATCGGAAATAACCGTGCGGCGGGGTCTCTGCTCCGGCGTTTTGCTTGCAAGTTCGGAAAGAATATGATATACTGACCCCAGGAAACCCGCTCTCGTGGGAACGATTCAAAGGAGAAAATTTATGGATTACGCAGCCGAATCTTTGAAAATGCACTACGCCCTGAAGGGCAAGCTGGAAGTGACTCCCCGTGCCAGAGTGGACAGCAAGGATGCCCTGTCCCTGGCCTACACCCCCGGCGTGGCTCAGCCCTGCCTGGAGATTCAGAAGGACATCAATAAAAGCTACGAACTGACCCGCCGGTGGAACACCGTGGCCGTGGTCACGGACGGTACCGCTGTGCTGGGCCTGGGCGACATCGGCCCGGAGGCCGGTATGCCCGTGATGGAGGGCAAGTGCGTCCTTTTCAAGGCTTTCGGTGATGTGGATGCCATCCCCCTGTGCATTCGCAGCAAGAATGTGGAGGACATCGTGAACACCGTGGCCCTGCTGGCCGGGTCCTTTGGCGGAATTAATCTGGAGGACATTTCCTCGCCCCGGTGCTTTGAGATCGAGCAAAAGCTGATCGAGCGCTGCGATATTCCCGTGTTCCACGACGATCAGCACGGCACCGCCGTCATTACCCTGGCCGGTCTGCTGAACGCCCTGCGGCTGGTAGGGAAGAAGCTGGAGGATGTGAAGATTGTCACCTCCGGCGCCGGTGCCGCCGGTATTGCCATCATCAAGCTGCTCATCAGCATGGGCGCCAGGCGCATCGTTATGACCGACCGGAAGGGCGCCATCTACGCCGGACGGGAGGGCCTGAACGCCGTGAAGGAGGAAATTGCCGCCGTCACCAACCGGGAAAAAGAGTCCGGAACCCTGGCCCAGGTCATCCGTGGAGCCGACGTGTTTATTGGCGTGTCCGCTCCCGGCACGTTGACGAAGGAAATGGTCTCCACCATGGCCAAGAACGCCATTATTTTCGCCTGCGCCAACCCTGTCCCGGAGATTTTCCCGGACGAGGCCAAGGCCGGCGGCGCTGCCGTGGTTTCTACAGGCCGCAGCGACTATCCCAACCAGGTCAACAATGTGCTGGCTTTCCCGGGCATTTTCCGGGGCGCTCTGGACGTGCGGGCCTCCCGCATCAATGACGAGATGAAGATTGCCGCCGCCTACGCTCTGGCGGACCTGGTTGGGGAGAACGAGCTGAATGCGGACTACATTCTGCCCGCCGCCTTTGATCCCCGTGTGAAGGACGCCGTGGCCAAAGCCGTTGCCGAAGCCGCACGGAAAAGCGGTGTCGCCCGTATCTGACGATTCTTCCAAAACTTCATATTGCCCCGCCGGAGACCACCCTTCGGCGGGGCTTTGTCAGTCTGATGAAAATTCTCGGAAATCCTTGCAGAAAACTGGAAATATTTTCAAATTCTTCGCCGGGAGAAATTGACTTTCGCCGGAAAATCGTATATAGTAAACGTATGTTAATCAGGGCTTTTCTAAGCCCCAAGGAGGAACCTATGGACCCCTATCGCATTATCGAAGTAAAGCAAAGCGTTTTTGCCGACAACAACGCCGACGCAGAAAATCTGCGCCGGGAAATGAAGGCGCAAGGCACGTTTCTGGTGAATCTCATGTCCTCGCCGGGTTCCGGCAAGACCACCACGCTGACCAGGCTGCTGGCCGCTCTGCCGGAAAAGATGAAGGTCGGTGTTATGGAGGCGGACATTGATTCCGACGTAGATGCGGACACCATTTCCCGGACCGGCACCCGTGTCATTCAGCTTCACACCGGTGGGATGTGCCACCTGGATGCGGACATGACCCGGCAGGGTGTCCGGCAGTTGGGCAGCTCGGATCTGGACCTGGTAATTCTGGAAAACGTGGGCAACCTGGTGTGTCCGGCGGAATTCGACACCGGGGCGGCGCTGAACATGATGATTCTATCCGTGCCGGAGGGCCACGACAAACCCCTGAAATACCCGCTGGTGTTCCAGGTCTGTGACGTGATGATCGTGAATAAAATTGACGTATTGCCTTATTTCGACTTTGACATGGAAAAGGTCACGGCCTACGCCAGGAAGCGGAACCCCAACATCCGCATTTTCCCCATCAGCGCCAAAACAGGGGAGGGCATCGATGCTCTGGCCCAATGGCTGACGGAGACCATCCGGAACTGGAAAGCAAAATAACAAATCACACGTACACGCATGAAATCACATACGAGGAGAGAGAACATGATCGATGAAGAACTGAAAAAACGAGCCTGGAATCCGGAAGCCAAGAGCCACAAGGCTCCGCGGGAGAAGGTTGTAAAGGTCGGCAAGATGATTACCGATGTCATTGACCACAAATTCGGTAAAATTACCACCCAGGATGCGGAATACTGGGGCCTGGAGGCTCTGCTGACCGACGAAATGTGCGACATTATGCTGGCCATGGGTCTGCGCAAGCCCCACACCGTCCCGGAACTCTGGAAGCTCTGCAACGTGACCGAGGAGGGCAAGGCCCATTTCCAGGAGGTTCTGGACCAGCTTTCTTTCCTGGGCCTGCTGGAATACGACTACGGCTATCACTATGACCACAACGGCCGCACCGCTCCCCAGTCCGAGCGGCGGTACTTCGTACCCATGTTCGTGCCGGGTTCTGCGGAACTGCTGAACATCGACGAAAGCGGCAGCGGCGAGAAGCCCTGCTACGACGAGCGGGGCGAAATCCCATATAACAAGCGCCTTGCGGAGCATCCGGAATTGGCCCCCTTCTTCGAGCGGATGACCTATGTGCCGCTGGAGGGCAAGACCCACCTGATGCCCCCCGGCGGCGGTGGCGTGGGTATGCACGTCATTCCCGTGGAGAAAGCCATCCCCATGGAGAACCAGAGTCTGGACATCGAGCATCTTTCCTACTGGCTGAAAAAATATGAAGGCCACATCGGCGTGGCCCAATGCTCCTGCCGGGCCAGCCGGGGCGTGATGGGCGAGGGCTGTGCGGACGACCCCGCCTCCTGGTGCATCGGTGTTGGCGACTTTGCCGATTACTGCCGGGAGACCGGCAAAGGCCACGACATTACTTACGAAGAAGCCATCCGCATTCTGGAAAAGGCCGAGGAAAACGGCTTCGTCCATCAGATCACCAACATTGACGGCGAGAATAAAATTTTCGGCATCTGTAACTGCAACGTACAGATCTGTAACGCCCTGCGGACGTCTCAGCTGTTTAACACTCCCAATCTGTCCCGGTCTGCCTACACTGCCGAGGTGGAGCGCAGCAAGTGCGTGGCCTGCGGCAAGTGCGTGGAGTATTGCCCCGCCGGTGCGGTGAAGCTGGGCCAGAAGCTCTGCGACAAGCACGGCAATGTGGTGGAATATCCCAAGCATGAGCTGCCCAACTCCATCAAGTGGGGTTCGGAGCATTGGGACCCGGACTACCGGGACAACAACCGGAAAAACTGCTATGATAAGGGTACCGCCCCCTGCAAGACCGCCTGCCCCGCCCATGTGGCCGTGCAGGGCTATCTGAAGCTGGCTGCTCAGGGGAAATATCAGGAGGCCCTGGCCCTTATCAAGAAGGACAATCCCTTCCCTGCGGTCTGCGGCCGCATTTGCAACAAGCGCTGCGAGGAAGCCTGCACCCGTGGGACCATCGACCAGGCCGTGGCCATCGATGCCGTGAAGAAATTTCTGGCCGAGCAGGACCTAAACGCCGACACCCGCTTTATTCCGCCTGTGGTCATCGCCTCCAACCGCCTGGACCACTGGGCCCAGAAGATCGCCATCATTGGCTCCGGCCCTGCCGGTCTGTCCGCCGCCTATTATCTGGCCACCAAGGGCTACAAGCCCACGGTCTTTGAAAAGAGCGCCAAACCCGGCGGTATGCTGACCTACGGCATTCCCTCCTTCAAACTGGAAAAGAACATCATCGATGCCGAGATCCAGGTTATCCGGGAGTTGGGCGTGGAGATCCGGTGCGGCGTGGAAGTGGGCAAGGACGTGACAATCGCGCAGCTGCGAGCGCAGGGCTATGAAGCCTTCTACATTGCCATCGGCTGCCAGGGCGGCCGTCTGCCCGGAGTGCCGGGGGATGATGCTCAGGGGACTGCCATCGCCGTGGACTTCCTGCACCATGCTCTGGAGGACGAAAATCAGAAAATGGAGGGCAAGACCGTGGTCATCGGCGGCGGCAACGTGGCCGTGGACTGCGCCAAGACCGCTTCCCGGTTTGGCTCCTCCAATGTGTCCATGGTGTGCCTGGAATCCCGGGAGACCATGCCCGCCTCCAAGAATGAAATTGCCGAAACTTTGGAAGAAGGTATCACCATCTGCAACGGCTGGGGTCCCAAGGAGCTGAAAAAGGATGCGCAGGGCCATGTGACCGCCGTGGTGTTCAAGCGTTGCCTGCGGACCATCGACCCGGAGACCAAGAAATTCTCCCCGGTGTACGATGAACAGGAGACCATGACGCTGGAAGCGGACCATGTGGTGTTTGCCATCGGCCAGGCCATCCACTGGGGCAGGCTGCTGGAAGGCACCAAAGTTGAATTCTGGCGGGGCAACTATCCCGTGGCCGACCCGCTGACCTACCAGACCGCCGAGCCGGATATTTTCGTGGGCGGCGACGTATATCACGGGCCGAAATTCGCCATCGACGCCATCGAGGACGGCAAGTGCGCCGCCGAGTCTCTGCACCGCTATGTCCATAAGGGCGCGGACCTGAAAACCGGCCGGAACCGTCGGGATTTCATCATGCTGGACAAGGAAAATATCTCCGTGGAATGCTACGACCACGCCGGCCGTCAGGAAGCGGGCCTGGACGAGAACGTGCCCAAACACTCCTTCCGGGATGCCCACAAGACCCTGACCGCCGAGCAGGTGAAGATCGAGACGGCCCGGTGCCTGGGCTGCGGCGCCAGCTGGGTAGACCCCAACAAGTGCATCGGCTGCGGCGTGTGTACCACCAAATGCGTCTTTGACGCCATTCATCTGAAGCGGGATCATCCGGAATGTTCCAAGATGATGAAGGCCGAGGATAAAGTCAAGGGCATCCTGCCCATGGCCTTCAAGCGGCTGGGCCAGACCGTGGTCACGAAGATCAAGAAGGACTGAGCCATGCATGAGCTTGGCGTTGTGTTCCATATTGCCGACAGCGTGGTAAAGATCGCAGAGGAAAACCAGGCCAGCCATATCCGGCGGGTGGTGCTGGAAATTGGTCAGGTATCGACCATCATTCCCGGCTACCTGCTGGATGTCTGGAACTGGAACTGCAAGCGTGTTCCCATGCTGGAAGGGTGTGAGCTGACGGTGGAGGAAATTCCCGCCGTCACCTACTGCACCGCCTGCAGCAGGACCTATCCCACGGTGCCGCAGGGGAAGATATGCCCCTACTGCGGTAGTGAGGAGACGTACTTGCAGCAGGGAAATGAAGTGGAGATTAAAGAGATCGCCGTGGAATAACGAAGAAAGGAACTGTTTTTTGAAATTTAAGAATCGGACACTGGATCTTGTAGCCTGACCGGGAGGTTGGCAAATCCAAGACCCAGCCATTCCTCCCGGAGAAATGCCAAAATTCTTTTGGAGGAATCAACATGAACCGTGAAAACAAACGGAAACAATACGAAAAAGGCTTTTACAAGACCCATCCCTGCACCGAGGGCTTCACCTGCAAATTCTGCGGCCGCCCCATAAGCCCGGAGAACGCCGGAAGCGATCACCGGAACCATTGTCCAAACTGCCTCATGAGCCTCCATGTAGACGTGGAGCCGGGGGACCGGGAAAGCGACTGCGGCGGGCTCATGGAGCCGGTGGCCGTCTGGGTCCGCAAGGGCGGTGAGTGGGCCATCATCCACCGGTGCCGCCGCTGTGGTAAGCTATGCTCCAACCGGGTGGCAGCGGACGATAATCCCATGAAGCTCACGAGCATTGCCCTGCGGCCCTTGTGCCAGCCGCCGTTCCCCTTGGACCGCATTGAGGAAATGACTGCCCTCATGGGCGGTGAAGGGAGCCTGGAATAAAAATTTGAGGACCGGAATGCACCGGTCCTCATTTTTAAGCATGGAGGTCATAAAACAAAACGTTTCTTCATTTGTGCATACAGAATTTCCCTTGACGAAATCATAGGTCTTCATATTTTGACGCATATAAAGTAAGTATCCTTGCCTTCTGTTGACCCTGATTCGTTTGTTTTTTCTAATTGTATCACACCATTCAAAGAAGTTCAACTCCGGAAAAGCAGGGAAGGGAGACTGAAATAACAGTAAAAAGCCCAGCTACCGGTTTTCGGCGCTGGGCTATCCTGGCGCGCCAGAAGGAATTCGAATCCCCGACCTTCCGCTTAGGAGTATGGCGTGCCGCTTGGTACATCGTCCGTTTCATAATTTGCCTTGTTGTTTTATCCGAAATTGTATTGCCTGGTTACTGGTCAATCTGCATAAAAATCCCTGTGATGCCGCCTCGTGACGGGGCGTTCAGAAAGTCAAATTAGCAAATTCTTAGCAGGAATGGTGTCTGACAGGGCCTTTCCCATCAGGGAAACCGGGCAGGTATGGGCAAAATGCCGACAAGAAACAGGAGGCAGATTATGAGTGCATCGGGCGGAAAGCAGACGCCGAAAAACAGAACCTACACCGTGGAGGACATAGCCGCTATTCTCGGCATTGGAAAATCCTCTGCCTATAAGCTCGCAAACTCCGGCGAGTTTCAGACGATCCGGATTGGAAACATGATCCGCATTTCCAGAAAATCTTTTGAGGATTGGCTGGGGATGGAGGAGAACGAGGAGTAAGTTTTCAAAATTCAAGGGAACAACTGAATACAGACCGGCCATCTGCCGGGGAACGCCATAGGTTACACAAACCTGTGGCGTTTTTTATGCCCTGCCGAGGGTGCATGAAACTGTATGAATACGGGTGGGAAATCCCCTGTTTTTTTTGCCTGTGGGCGGCGAAAGTGAAACCGCCCGTATTCTTTCCCTCATGGGAGGCGGGGCGGTAATACAGGGGCAAAAGTCCGCCGAAACGAACACTTTTCAAAACCGAAGAAAGGAGGTATCCAACATGGCGGTATTCCGCATTGAGAAAACCCGTGATTATACGGTGATGTCCAACCACCACCTGCGGGATAAGTCGCTCTCGCTGAAAGCGAAGGGCCTTCTCTCCCTCATGCTCTCCTTGCCGGAGGAATGGGACTATACCACCAAGGGGCTGGCTCGGATCTGCAAAGATGGCGTTGACAGCATCTGCGCCGGGGTGCGGGAGCTGGAGGAACACGGCTATGTGATCCGCCAGCGGGTCCGCAACGCAAACGGTCAGCTCGGCGCCATCGAGTACACGATCCTGGAGCAGCCCAGACCGCCGGAACCTAAACCGGGAAAACCTGAACGGGAAAATCCAGTCTTGGATAATCCTGAACAGGCTTACCCTGTCTTGGGAGACCCTGAACAGGAAAACCCCGCACAATTAAATACTAAAGAATCAAGTAAAGATAAATTAAAAAAAGATTTATCAAGTACGGAAGGATCAAATCCTATCCTATCAAGCCCCCAAACCCCCAGGGGCTCGGATAGGGCCGGACGGGATTGGATGCGGGAGCGAGAGAGCTATCGGGAATTGATTTTGGAGAACATCGAGTATGACATCCTCGTACAGAATGAGCGCCTGGACCGTGACCGTCTGGATGAACTGGTGGAGCTCATGGTGGACACGGTTTGCTCCCATCGGGAGATGATCCGCATTGCCGGGGACGACTATCCGGCGGAGGTGGTCAAATCCCGGTTCCTGAAGCTGAACAGTTCCCACATCGAGTATGTGCTGGACCGTATGCGGGAGAACACCACTTATGTCCGTAACATCAAGAAATATCTGCTGGCTGCCCTGTATAACGCTCCGGCCACCATCGACAGCTACTACACTTCCCTGGTGAGCCACGATATGTACGGCAGCGGAGAACGGAGGTGATGTGAGTGCAGGAAGAAATCACGCAGCGGACGGTATCCCTCTCGGTGGAGGCCGGCAAGATGACGGCGGACCTGCTCCAAAAGGCCGTGAAAAAGGTGCTGGAGGAGATGCAGAAGAAGCCCTCCCAGCACACCCTTCACCAGGGGAAACAGACCCTGCACCAGCTCAAACAGCATGGGGCCTCCCTGACCAACATCGAGATTACCGAACAGAACATCAAGGCGTTTTCCGTGGTGGCGAAAAAGTATGACATCGACTATGCCCTGAAAAAGGACCCCACCACGGAGCCCCCGCATTACTATGTGTTCTTCAAGGCGAAGGATAAGGACCAGCTCCAGCCGGCTTTCAAGGAGTTCACCGCCATGACCCTGGATCGGGAGAAGCGCCCCACCATCCGGGAGCGGCTGGCCCAGGCTCAGGAACAGTCCAAGGCCAAACACCGGGAACGGGAGAAGGTCAAGACCAAGGACCGGGAGGTGACGCGATGACCGATAAGCTGAAAAAGCAGCTCATCCTCAACCTTCCGTATCTCATCTTTGTATATCTCTTTGACAAGCTCTGCCAGGGTGTGCGGCTGGCTCCTGGGGCTGACGCCTCGGAGAAGCTGCTCTATATCGGGCAGGGCTTTTCAGCGGCCTTCGCAAGCCTTGCGCCCAGTTTCCATCTGCTGGACCTGTGCGTGGGCGCCGCCGGCGCGGTGCTGATCCGGCTGGCGGTCTACTCCAAGGGCAAAAACGCCAAGAAATACCGCCGCGGCATTGAGTACGGGAGTGCCCGTTGGGGCACACCGGCCGACATCGCTCCCTACATAGATAAGGACTTCTCCCAAAATGTTCTCCTCACCCAAACGGAGCGGATCACCATGTCGAGCCGCCCCAAGGAGCCCAAGTACGCCCGGAACAAAAACATCCTGGTCATCGGCGGTTCCGGTAGCGGCAAGACCCGATTTTTCGTAAAGCCCAACCTGCTTCAATGCCATTCCTCGTATGTGGTCACGGACCCGAAGGGCACCATCTTACAGGAGGTCGGCGCCCTGCTGGAGCGCAGGCAATACCGTATCAAAAGTCTGAACCTTATCAATTTCAAAAAATCCATGAAATACAATCCCCTGGCGTATATCCGCAGCGAAAAGGACATTTTGAAACTGGTGAACGCCCTCATTCTCAACACCAAGGGTGAGGGCGAAAAGAGTTCTGAAGATTTTTGGGTCAAAGCCGAGCGGTTATACTATTCTGCCCTCATCGGCTACATTTGGTATGAGGCGGAGCCGGAGGAGCGCAACTTCATCACCCTGCTGGACCTTATCAACGCATCGGAGGCCAGAGAGGATGACGAGGAGTTTCAGTCCCCGGTGGATCTGCTGTTTGCCAAGCTGGAAAAGGAGCAGCCGGATCATTTCGCCGTGAAGCAATACCGCAAATTCAAGATGGCTGCCGGCAAAACTCTGAAATCCATCCTGATTAGCTGCGGTGCCCGCCTCTCTCCCTTTGACATTCAGGAACTGCGGGACCTTATGGCGGAGGACGAACTGGAACTGGACACCCTGGGCGACCGGAAATCGGCGCTGTTCGTCATTCTCTCCGATACGGACAGCACCTTCAATTTTGTGGCGGCGCTCATGTACTCCCAGCTTTTCAACCTTCTGTGCGACAAGGCGGACGACTTCTACGGCGGCCGCCTGCCGGTTCATGTGCGGTGCCTCCTGGACGAGTTCGCCAACATCGGGCAGATACCCAACTTTGACAAGCTGATCGCCACCATCCGGAGCCGGGAGATCTCGGCTTCTATTATTTTGCAGTCACAAAGTCAGTTAAAGACCATCTACAAGGACGCCGCAGACACCATTGTGGGCAACTGCGACAGCACCTTGTTTTTGGGAGGCAAGGAGAAATCCACCCTGAAAGAAATCTCGGAGCTGCTGGGCAAGGAGACCATCGACAGCTTCAATCAATCCGAGAACCGGGGCAGCCAGATCTCCCACGGCCTCAACTATCAGAAATTGGGAAAGGAGCTGATGACACAAGACGAACTGGCAGTAATGGACGGAGGCAAATGTATTTTCATGCTGCGGGGCGTGCGCCCGTTCCTTTCGGACAAGTACGACCTGACCAAACATCCCGACTACAAATATACTGCCGACGCCGACAAGAAGTACCTCTTTGATATGGAACGGTACATGAAACGCAGACCGGCTATCGTAAAGCCGGATGAGCCTTTCGAGATGTACGAATTGACAGCCGCAGACCTTCAATAACGATTCTACAACGAAAGGAAATGTGAATATGAGCTTTTTTACTAACGCTATCGACGTTTTGCAGACTCTGGTCATCGCTCTGGGCGGCGGCCTGTGCGTGTGGGGCGGCATCAACCTTCTGGAAGGCTACGGCCAGGATAACCCTGCCTCCAATGCTCATGTACGGTAAAGAAGCAAGCAACCGAAAACAATAGATAGACCGCCAGCACTACACTATTCCGAACCAAAGACCAAAAGATAAGCATT
>JALEII010000082.1 GCA_022770345.1 Clostridiales bacterium
TTGACGTGCGCAGGGTCAGCGGTTCGAGTCCGTTATCGTCCACCACATATGAAAAATCCGAACTTCTTCCCATCGGGAATGTGTTCGGATTTTCTTCTTTCAAAGACATTTCCGAATGATGTTTACGCCCTGAGGATTTTCCAGTCCCCGGGGTTTTCCTTTTTAACAGCAACCGGAAGATTTACAGTCCTTGATGTATCGCTCCCAATCGATTGCATTGGCACGCACTTGGTGCAAACTGCTGGGGCGACGGTTGATACGAAAATCAATGCTTGAATTCTGCGTATTCTGTCTCATTTCAGGGCGTTTCTGAATACCAGGATTGCGGAATCCTCATACGCGCCCCATCGTCTTTGCGGAGTAATTTGGCCGTTTCACGAACTTCATTTTTCAATCGTCCAGTTTTTTCTTTTCGGGGAAAAGTTCCGGCAGGCCCGGGATTGGTTTGGCCGGGCAAATTTGAGCAATTTTGAATCCAGTCCGGTGTACAAATTTCAGGGCAAAGCCATGTTCATGAACGGCCACACCCGGGCCCGCGCGGCCTACTGAGTGGGGGGGCACTCTCTCAGCAACGACGCCGGGTGGTTCCTGCTGAAAGGATTTACCGAAGCGATGGCGCTGATCTATATTCCTCCGGACCAGTATTTCCCGGAATCCATGAACGAAAGATTGAAGCCGGTGTTTGCCTGATGAAACCCGTACAGACCCGACGTTCTGGGGATGTTCGTCATTTCTTTAGAGAAAGCCGAATCCTGGATGCGGGAAATAGCGCTATGAAAACGCACGAATAGATATGACAATTTCGTCCCGGCTCCATCAGACAAGATTCATGTGCAAGGGAAAAACGGGATAAATTGGGATGATCACTTTGCATTTCGATTCAGAAAGAGCGATTGGGAATTTGTAAAATCGCGGGAAAACACCACTGAATTGGTTGTAGAATCCAGAAGAAATACCTCATTGCGAGGGCTTGCGAAGGACAAAGCCGGTTTTTTGTGCAGAAAAACGTATGATGTGTGAATTCTGACGAAAATATCGGTAAACCGGTTTTTGAGGGGAGGTTTACAAAGAAAAATTCCCCGGTCTGCCGACAGACAGACCGGGGAAAATGTTATGCTTTCCGGGAGAGAATACTACCGTTCAGAGAGAAGGTCACGACCTCCAGGGGAATGTTCTTTCCGGCATTGGCAAGAGCCGTTCGCACGGCCCGTTCCAGTCCGCCGCAGCAGGGGACTTCCATGCGGGTGACGGTAACGGAGCGAATGTCGTTGGATCGGAGAAGGACGGTGAGCTTTTCGGTATAGTCCCCTTCATCCAGCTTCGGGCAGCCGATCAGCGTGATCTTCCCGGCCATAAAGCCGCTGTGGAAGTCTGCGTAGGCGTAGGCAGAACAATCGGCAGCAATCAGTAAATCGGCGCCCTGGAAATACGGCGCGTTTACAGGTACCAGACGGAGCTGACAGGGCCATTGGGCCAGCTGAGAGCCACCGGATACGGCTGCTGCAGGAGCGGTGCGGAAGCTGTGCAGGGTGTGACCGGGGCAGCCACCGCCGGAATGCGCCTTCTGCCGCCTGCTTTCCAGCACGGCGGCTTCGTTATAGGCCGGAGCCTCTCGTTCTACGAAGGAAATGGCATCTACCGGGCAGGCGGGCAGACAGTCACCCAGGCCGTCGCAGTAGTCCTCCCGCATGAGCTTTGCTTTGCCGTCCACCATGGCAATGGCCCCTTCGTGGCAGGCGGCGGCGCAGAGACCGCAGCCGGTGCATTTATCCTCGTCGATATGAATGATGCGTCGAATCATTATCAGAACTCCTTGTGTATGATAAATTCAGAATCAGCCAAGTTCTTTGGATAATTCCTGAAGAAAGGATTCGCCAAAGTTCAAAATTCCAATGCCAATTAGAACTCTGGACAGGGCCTCGCAGGGACCCTCCTGCGCCTTTTCCATGGCCCTATCCAGCAAATTCTGCTTGATTTCCCGTTCGTTTTCCGGGTCATGGGCAAGCAAATCCAGGTCAAAATCGTCGTTTTTCCCGCATGGATGGGAACATCGGGCGCAGTCTGGGGCCAGCTGGCTCTTCATGGCATGGATGGCCGGAATTTGCCGGTCGCAGGCGTCCGGTTCCCGGCGGCACAGGGCCAGCCCGGAGCGAAGAATCTCCCGAACCTGGGGGGTAAGCAGGTGAGGATTTCCGTCCGTCACTCGTGCCAGACCGATCAGCGCTCCGACCAAATGTTTCTGGGCCGGGGTCATTTTGCAGCACCCCGCTTCTGATTGGAGGCAATTTCCATCATCCGCTCATACATTTCGTCGCCCACACATTTTCGGGCATACTTACACCACTGTACGCAGCTCAGAGAATCGTTATAGGCGATAAAACCGCATTTCTCGCAGGCCACCTGAGTGTCCGTGGAGAAAATCTCAATGACAGATCCACAGTTGGGGCAGATCTTTTCTTCCAATGTAGGCGTCCGGGGCTTGCCCTGGCAGCCTTCCATGATCGTCATTTCCAAGCACCTCCTTGATTTTCCAATGACATTATACCATACGGAAGCGAATTTGTCTGTTGAAATTTCAACATGGGAGGAAAATAATGAATAAAAACGAAGAAACAGTCCTCCTGATCTGTCCGATGTTTGCGGACGTCGGCTCGGAGGCCCTGAGTGCCGTGCCGGCCCGTCAGGGCGCACGGCGCATGGATGCGAAGAAGGGGAAGATTGTCCTTCAGCGAGGGAGAACCGCCCCTTTTTGTGGGCGTTATTCTGTCCGGGGCTGGAGCTGGTCCGCACGGACTCTTTCGGAAAACGGACCAGGGAAAGAGTGGTTTCCGCAACGAAAACTGTGTTTATCCACCTGGACGCATCCACCTTGCGTTTTCGCTGAGGACCTGGGCCAGCCGGGCGATGAACAATTTGTTGGTGGGACATTCGGAGTTTGTGCCAAAATAGCTGTTCCAGAGAATGGGATTCCGCTGGACCCATGCGTCCTGGATGGCAGAGCGGATGGAACGCTCCACGCTTTTGTAGTTTCCAATGCCCAAAAAACGCGCAATGGACGGATATAACTCCTTGGAGAGGCTCTGCTGGGGATCATGAGCATAAAGGGGGATACCTGTTAAAAGAGCCCGGAACCCATCCCGTTTGGGGGATAGACCCAAAACCTGCATGATGTGGCCGGAAATGGCGTCCGGGGTATTCGGGACATCCAGGGAAGCGGTTTGGCGGAGCATATTTTTCAGATGCCCCACGATCACCGGAACGCTGCATGGCTTCATGAGCAGGTATCCGACCCCCATATCCGACAGATACCGTTGGACATATCCGCTGGAAAAGCCCGTAATGACCAGAACGCAGGGCGGCAAGTGCTGGATGTGTAGTCGCAGCAGAGACAGACCGTCCAGATCCGGCAGACACAGGTCCAGGATCATCGCATCAAAGGCCATGGAGGAGAGAAACAGGGACGCCTCCGTGGCATTGCCCGCACAATACAGTTCGCATTGCCCATCCAATGCGCTCAGCAGTGGCCTTCGATATTCTTCATCCGACTCCACAATGAGAACCTTGTGCATGTTTCCTGCATCCCTTTCCAAAGTATGCGGATAGGATAGCACAAAATCTGTATAAATTCAATCCGTTCGTAGGTGCATGCGGATATAAACCAATTTCAAAACTGCACAAATCACCTAATATGCCATATTATATTCGGTAATACGTCGGAATATGGAAGCAAATATGGGGATTTTGGAAAAATACGTCAAATTGAATAAAAGTAGGCTCCGCAGTCCGAAAAACTGCGGAGCTTTTTGAAGGAACGCGTTAATGTGTGTTTACTTCTTTCGGGCTTCGTAGCGGCCAATGGTCTTCTGGGGCTTGCGGCACAGGTAGACAAAAACGCCGAACATCACGAAGCAGGCCAGACTGATCTTCCACCCCAGAGTGAAAGCGGTATTGGAATAGGTGAAGGTAACGGTGTGTTCCCCGGCGGACAGGGGAATGGCGATCATGGCCCCGCCGACCAAAGTCACGGCAGCAGGGGAGCCGTCCACGCTGATCTTCCAGTTGCCGTTCTGGGGAACGGAGGTGTAGAGAAGACCATCTCGGTTGCAGGTGATGCTGCCGGACAGTTTCGTGGCCGAGAAGATGGAGGGGTCATAAGTGGAGGCGGAAAGGACGTTGTAAGCCTGCCGGAGCATGGCCTCGTCCAGCACGGCAGCCAGCACTGTAATGGAGCCGTTTTTTCCGGCGGTGCAGTCCAGCCGGATCTCCACCTTATCGCCCGCCTTTACCTGGCACACGCTGAGCATCAAGGGCAGGGAATAGCTCTTGGAATAAATCTCGGTGCCGTTGACGCTGACCCGGTAGCTGTTCCGGGCGGACAGGTTCAGGTCAATGCAGAGCAGGCCGTCCCGGTTCGGGGTGTAGGTGTAGACCACTGTGCCGCTGCTGCCGGAGCAGGTGTAGGAACAGCTGCCCAAGGATGACTGGGAGGAAATGACCGCACCGCCCTCGGCGGCTACGTTCAAGGTCTCACTGTCCAGTACGTTCCACGCATTGCCTACCCCGGAGGCGGCGGTCAGCAGCCGGTTCTGGAAGGTGAAGTTGTCCACATTGCTGTTCCAGTCCAGGTCGGAAAGCTCGCTGTTGGCCAGGAAGCCCAGGGGCAGATAGGCGTTGTTTTCCAGCAGGTACACGTCGCCATAATGATGGACCTCCGTGAAGTAATTATTTTCCTTCATGGCTGAGGACCCGCCTCGCTCCAGCATATACTTGAGCCCCAGGAACAGATTGTTGATGGGGGAACTTTCTTCGAAGCAGTAACGATTATAGGTATTTTTGGCCCCGTAGCCCAGCCGCTGCATGAATTCCGTCACATGGACGTTGGCGGAACTGGTGAAGGTGGAAATGCCGTTGTAGCCGTTCAAAGCGCCATCGTTCAGGGTCTGGGAATGGGTGACCTCCGCTCGGTAGAAGGGAGTATTGCTTTCCCGCTCGTCCATGTAGCGAATCATGGAGGCGGCGTAGGTGGTTCCGCTGGGATAATTTGCGACATAAGTGGCCGGGAAGCGGACTCCAAAATTTACCACATTCACTGCCACTTCCAGCAGCATCATGCCCAGAAATACCCCGGACGCGGTGCGGCGATTGCCAATCTCCCGGAGGAGATACCTTTTCCGCACCTCCGGGTCCTCTTCGGTGGGGGCCGTCTCCTTTTTCAGGAACAGCAGGAACATGACGGTATAGAATACCAGAAACACGCCGTTATAGGCCAGAAACACCGGGTCCGTCCGCTTGTCGGAGCAGGCGAAGATCAGTGCCGCCATGGCAGCGCTCAACAGCACCTGCCAATGCTGGAACTGCCGCCGGAGGGTATAGGCCCGGTAGGCCTGGACCAGCAGCACGAAGCTGAACAGGAAGCTGAACCGGTAGGGGATCATGTTGGTAAAGTGGAAGCCGTGCCAAATGTAGTCAAGCTGCCGCAGAATGAAGCTGAGCATGAAGAACAGCAGCATTCCGAGCGTGCAGAGTTTTTCCCGCAGCTTGATCTTGGGGCTGGTGAGGCTCAGACAGGCCAGCATGACCGTGGCCACGCCGCAGTACAGGTTCGGCAGGCCCTCCTTGAATGTGGGCTCCAGCCCGCCGCCCATGTTTCCGGCCACCTGCCGCATGGCATCCAGCAATCCCTTCCAGGTGTTGGAAGATGCGATATTCAGCTTGAAGCCATGGGGGAACTGGTTTACGCTGGACTGAGTTTGCTGCAATGCCGACAGGGCGGGCAGTTCCAGAATGGCGGTCATACCGATGGCCAGAGCGGAGAACAGGGCCATCCGCAGCAGGTCCTCAAAGAACCGGCTTGCCTTCTTGCAGCAGAGGATCTCATAGACGAAGAAGCACAGCAGCACGAAAATGCAGGTGAAGAAGCCGATGTAATAGTTGGCGAAAATGGACAGGAACAGGGTCAGGGTGTACAGGGCGAAGCGGTTCTGCCGCAGCAGCTGCACCATGCCCAGCATCACGAGAGGCAGCAGGGCAAAGGTATCCAGCCACATGACGTTCCACTGATACCCCAGCGCCCAGGCACACAGACCGTAAAAGCTGCCGAAAAGAATCAGGGAAGCGTCGTTTTTCCGGAAAATGGCTTTCAGGAAAATGGCAAAAAAGCAGCTGGCAAGCCCTAACTTGATGGGCACCAGCAGGGAGAAATACCCCAGCAGCCACCCCTCCGGCAGCAGCACGCTGACGAGATTCAGCGGCGAGGCCAGATAGTAGGAGATAAGACCCAGATAGTCCATGCCCAGACCCACGCTCCAGGTGTAGAGCAGTCCGCTGCCGGAGCGGATGGCCTTCCGGAAGGCCACGAAGAAGGGGTAATACTGGTGGTACATATCCGAGTAGAGCATGGAATACTGCCCGAAGGGCGCATAGCCGCCGATCACCATGACCGTCAGCAGCCCCACGAAGGGCAGGGCAAAGGCAAGGGCCGGGTAATTCCACTTTCGATTCTGTCCGCTCAAACGCATGGTGCTTCTCCCCCAACACTTAATAGATGATATTAGATGGTGCAGATAGTATACCACGGCAAATGCCGGTGGTAAAGGGCCAATGCAAAAAAATGAGGCCCTTAAGAAAAGATTAAATTTTTCTGCCTCTTGACAGAAAAGACCGAAATGAATATAATTCGTGCCATGAATGAGAAAAAGAGAGGACGAGGTTCTATGCCGGCGCATACGCCGCTTTCCCGGGAGAAAAAGAAGAAACTGAAAACACTTGGCAGTATGGTGGGGGCCTACACCCTGCCGGAATTCGTGGCCTTCTGCTTTCTGGAGCTGGGGCCGGCCATCCTGGATGGGGCGGGCATGACCGTGTGGCCCCTGATATTCGGACTGGTCTGGGCCGTTTGCTGGACGGCGTTGCTGACCCTGCTGCACAGGCGGGCCGGGCGTATCGTGTTCGGCGTCAGCTACTATATTCTGACCATTTATGCCCTGGTGGAAACTGGGTACTACTTATTATTCGGGGAAATGCTCTGGCTCTCGGACTTCCGGTATGCTTCCGAAGGCTCCGACTATCTGGGCGTTCTTCTGGAATACCCCTGGACCTGGTGGCTGGGGGCTGCGGCCATGATCGCAGTTGGCGTGCTGATTTTGCGGAAATTCCCGGAATTTTCACGGAAAAAGCGAGAAAAGTACATTGCCTCCGGCGCCTTGGCGGCGGGAATCCTGACGCTTTTCGTTCTTCCTTACGCCGTATTCCTGGGGGACCGGCACATCCGCTTCTCCGGCTCGGATTTTGGTAGGTCCCAGGCATCTCAGGCGGCATACGAGGATATGTTCAACGCCTACCGGCTCTATCGCATCTGCGGACTTTCCCAGACCGGGGCCAAGGACTTGCTGGAAAACCAGATGTTTCCTCGGATGCCCTGGTACACCAACGGCCGGGAGCATACCTGGCAGACTATTGACGAGTATTTTGAGAGCCGCCCGGAGCACATGGCCAACGCCATGACCGGCAAGCTGGCGGGAAAGAACGTGATTCTTGTGCTGATGGAATCCATGGATGACTGGGCCGTCGGAGAGAATACTCCGACGATCTGCCGCCTGATGGAGCAAGGCGTGAATTTCACGAACTTTTACACCCCCGGCTACGGTGGCGTGCGGACCTTCAATTCCGAGTTCTGTATGAACACCGGTTCCTTCCTGTCCGGTGCGGGAGGCTATGCCTTTGACTATGTGACCAACGATTTTTCTCAGTCCCTGGCCCACCGGCTCACGGATGCAGGATATTCCGCACTGGAATTTCACTATAATTCCCCGGATTTTTACAGCCGTGGAGTCTTTGCTCCAGCCTTGGGCTATGAGCGCTATGTGTCCTTCGAGGATTATGTGGAGGACGAGGACGACCTGTTCAGCGACACGACGGTGTTCGACAATGCCGCCCTTGCGGACCTGTTCTTCCGGAAAACGGACCTGCGGTTCAACTTCTATGTGACCCGGTCCGCCCACCTGAGTTATACCTATAATGAAGTCCTCAGCGACTGGGGCTTGAGGCAGTACCCGGAGTACAAAGGGCTAACCGGCAACGAGGAGACCGACTGTATGATGCTGAAAGCACGGCTGGTGGACGATTTCTTCGCCCGGCTTCTGGAAGAATTGGAGCAGCGGGGCGAACTGGAAAACACCGTCATCGTGGGTGTTACGGACCATTACAGCTACGGCATTCAGGACCATGAATTGCTGTTGGAGGTCTCCGGGGTGGACGACGATTTGCTTCTGGAAAAGACTCCCTGCTTCATCTGGAGCACCGGCCTGGAGCATCAAGAGGTGGACAAGACCCTGAATACCTCGGACCTGCTGCCTACCCTCCTGAATCTGCTGGGTGTGGACAGCGCATACAACTATCTGGGCCGGGATGCCTTTGACAGCAGCTATCCGGGCTACGCTGTGTTCCCGGACGGCAGCTGGGTCAACCGGGGGGTGGCTTATAACGTCTCCAACGGCCGGGTGATGATCCTCAGCGACGATGCGCCCGCTATGAACCGCCAGCGCCGCAAGACCATGAATGAGATTGCCGCCACGTTTATCAAAATCAACAACCTGATCCTGGAAGGGGATTACTACCTTTCCCGGGACGAATGACCGTAAGCGCCGCCGGAAATCCCGGCGGCGCCTTTTCGGAAGAATCCTGTTGCGTTTTGCGTTATATTTGGTATAATAGAGAAAAATGCCGGGTCTCCCGGCCACAGGAGGAGCAATCATGGATTACATTGAACAACTGGCTGACTATGGCGTGGCCAAGTGTCTGATCCACGAATCGGACCGAAATTATGTGGTGAACGCCCTGCTGGAAGTGATGGGTATGGATGAGCCCGGTAAGGACCGGCCCGCCCTGCCTTTGGCGGAGCTGTTGAACGCGCTGACCGATGACGCCGTGGCCCGGGGCCTTTGCCAGGACAACGTGGTGGCCCGGGATTTGTTCGACACGAAGCTCATGGGCAAGCTGACCCCGTTCCCCCATGAGGTCCGCAGCACCTTCCGCCGCCTCTACGGCGAAAGCCCCCGGCGGGCCACGGACTGGTTCTATCAGCTGAGCCTGAACACCAATTACATCCGGGCGGACCGCATTGCGCGGGATGTAAAGTGGACCTACGAGAGCGATTACGGCCCCTTGGACATCACCATCAACCTGTCCAAGCCGGAAAAGGACCCCAAGGCTATCGCCGCCGCCAAGCTGGCACCCCAGTCCGGCTATCCAAAGTGTCAGCTTTGCGCTGAGAACGAGGGCTACGCCGGTCGCATGAACCATCCCGCCCGGCAGAACCACCGCATCATCCCCATTACCATCAACAATACCCCCTGGTTCCTGCAATACTCTCCCTACGTCTATTACAATGAGCATTGCATTGCCTTCAATTCCAGGCATACCCCCATGAAGATCGAGCGGGCGACCTTTGAGAAGCTGCTGAGCTTTGTGGACCAGTTCCCCCATTATTTTGTGGGTTCCAATGCGGACCTGCCCATCGTGGGCGGCTCTATTTTGAGTCATGACCATTTCCAGGGCGGTCATTATGCATTTGCCATGGAAAAGGCCCCGGTGGAGACTGTGGTCCAATTTACGGACTTTGAGGACGTACAGGCGGGCATCGTCAAGTGGCCCATGAGCGTCCTGCGGCTCCGCTGCGCCGATTCCGGCCGCCTGGTGGAGTTGGCGGATAAGATCCTGAAGGCCTGGCGGGGCTATACCGACGAAAGCGCCTTCATTTTTGCCGAGACCGATGGCACGCCACACAATACCATCACGCCCATTGCCCGGCGGAAGGGGGCGGACTTTGAGCTGGATCTGGTGCTGCGGAACAACATCACCACGGCGGAGCACCCCCTGGGTGTGTACCATCCTCACGCCAAGCTGCACCACATTAAAAAAGAGAATATCGGCCTTATCGAGGTCATGGGTCTTGCGGTGCTGCCTGCCCGGCTGAAAAGCGAACTGGCAGGACTGGAAACGGCCATTCTGGAAAACCGGGACATTTCCAAGGACGAAGTTCTGGGCAAGCACGCTGAATGGGTTGCGGAACTCAAGACCCGGCATACCTTCACGGCAGAGAACGTTACGGACATTCTTCGGCAGGAGGTGGGCGCCGTGTTCGCCCAGGTTTTGGAGGATGCAGGCGTTTATAAGCGGGACGAGGCCGGAAAGGCGGCATTCCTTCGGTTTGTGGACAGCGTGAACGGAGGAAAAGTATGAGTCAGGAAACACCCAAGGTCAAAAATCCAAATGCCATGCTGGGCCTGGAAGGGCTGGCCATTTTTATGGTGCTCTATATGTACTATCAGCTGCTGCGGGACTATTTTTCCGGCATGGAGGACGGTCCCAGCCTGACGGTGGTGATCGTGGGCGGCGTCATTCTGGTGGGAGGCTCGATTTTCGTGGGTATCCGGGCCATCCGGCTCTATCGCCAGACCAAGCAGCGGGAGAAGGAAGAAAAGGCAGCCCTGGAGGCCGCCCAGAATGAAGAAAACGAATCTACTGAGCAAAGCAAATAAAAATATCCCCACAGGGTCACTTCAAAACGGCTCTGTGGGGATGTTTTCTGTGTTTTACACGTTGAACAGGAAATTGATAATATCCCCGTCCTGGACCACGTAGTCCTTGCCTTCGGTGCGCTGGAGGCCTTTGGCACGAACGGCGGCGTAGTCGAAGTCGCAGTTCTTCAGATCGCCGTAGCCGATGACCTGGGCCCGGATGAAGCCTCGCTCGAAGTCGCTGTGGATTTTACCGGCGGCCTGGGGGGCCTTGGTGCCACGCTTGATGGTCCAGGCACGGCACTCTTTCTTGCCGTCGGTCAGGAAGGAAATGAGACCCAGCAAGGCGTAGCTGGCAGTGATGAGCCGGTCCAGACCGGAGCAGGTCATGCCCAGGTCCTCCATGAACATTGCTCGGTCCTCGGCGTCCAGCTCCGCCAGATCCTCTTCGGTCTTGGCGCAGATGGGGATGACCTGTGCGCCCTCGGCGTCGGCACGGGCCTTCACCTGCTGATAGTAGAGGTTATGCTCCGGGTCGGCTACGCCCGCATCGTCCATGTTGCAGGCGTAAATAATGGGTTTCCCGGACAGCAGACCCATTTCCCGCAGGGCCAGGGCCTGATCTTCATTGCCCTCGTCTACGGGGAAGGTCCGGGCGCTCTTGCCCTGACCCAGATGCTCCACCAGGGGCTCCAGCCATTCGCACTCGGCCTTTGCGGCTTTGTTGCCGGTCTTGGCGGCCTTGGAGAGCCGGTTCAGCCGGTTCTGGGCCAGCTCCAGGTCGGAGAGGATCAGCTCCATGTCGATGGTCTCAATGTCCCCCTCCGGGTCCACGGCCACGGGCTTGGTGGCGTCCTCCACCACATGGATGATGTTGTCGTCGTCAAAGCAGCGGACCACATGGACAATGGCGTCGCACTCCCGGATGTTGCCCAGGAACTTGTTGCCCAGACCTGCACCCTCGCTGGCACCCTTCACCAGTCCGGCGATGTCCACGAATTCCACCACGGCGGGGGTCTTCTTGTTGGTTTCCCACAGCTCGGCCAGCTTGTCCAACCGGGCGTCCGGCACGGCCACGATGCCCGTGTTGGGGTCGATGGTGCAGAAGGGGTAGTTGGCCGCCTGTGCGTTGCCGGTGCCGGTAATGGCGTTGAACAGAGTGGACTTGCCCACATTGGGCAGTCCCACGATACCTAATTTCATTCTTCCTTACATCTCCTTATATCTTGGCGGCGGGGCCGCCGGGCTCTTTTTGGCCGGGCCAAAAAGAGAAATACTCGCTTTGCATACTATATCATATTTTTCCCAGCCGCTCAAGACCTTTTTGGAGAACTGCGGAAAAATCGTAGGGCTTTCCTGAGGAGAAACGGGAAACATCCCTTGACTTACCGCTCATTCTTCTGTAAAATAGCCGGGAGAGAACGAGAAAACGGAGAAACAACATGAAGTACATTAAGCAATTCTTCATTATTTTGCTTATTTCCTTCCTGGGGGAGGCGCTGCATGCGCTGCTGCCGCTGCCCATTCCTGCCAGCATTTACGGCATCGTGCTGTTGTTTGCGGCACTGTCCTTGAAAATCATCCCGGTCAGCGCCGTAAAGGACGTGAGTACATTTTTGCTGGAAATTATGCCCATGCTGTTCATTCCCGCTGCGGCGGGGCTGCTGGAGGCCTGGGGCATCCTGGAGCCCAACCTGGCGGCCTACATCGTCATTACGCTGGTGACGACCGTGGCGGTCATGGCGGTATCGGGCTTAGTGACGCA
This sequence comes from Clostridiales bacterium, assembly GCA_022770345.1. Lineage (GTDB taxonomy): Bacteria > Bacillota > Clostridia > Oscillospirales > Oscillospiraceae > Faecousia. Next base: position 12,283 of record JALEII010000082.1, read on the forward strand.
GTTTCTTGTGAGAAAGGGAAAGAAAAATGGGTGAGATGCTTGTAAATTCCGCCTTTTTCGGGGCACTGCTGACCATTGGCAGTTACCTGACTGGCCTGTGGATCAAGAAGAAATTCAAAAAGGCCTTTTTGAATCCGCTGCTTATTTCTATTCTTCTGACTGTTGGGCTGCTGCTCCTGCTCCGGGTGGACTATCCCACCTACGAAGCTGGGGCGAAGTACGTCAGCTACCTGCTGACCCCCGCCACGGTCTGCCTGGCCGTGCCGCTGTATGAGCAATTTCAGCTGCTGAAAAAGAACTGCAAAGCGGTGCTTCTGGGAATTTTCTCCGGGGTTTTGACCAGTCTTGGGAGCATTTTTCTTCTGTCCCGGCTGTTCCGGCTGGATCATGCCACTTATGTGACCCTGTTGCCCAAATCCATCACCACCGCCATCGGCGTGGGTGTTTCGGAGGAGTTGGGAGGCTATGTGAGCCTGACCGTGGCAGTCATCCTCATTACCGGGGTGCTGGGGAATATGATCGCTGAGGGCCTTTGCAGGCTGTTCCGCATCACGGAGCCCATTGCCTGTGGGGTAGCCATCGGCACCGGATCCCATGCCATCGGCACGGCCAAGGCCATGGAACTTGGCGAGGTGGAGGGGGCTATGAGCAGCCTGTCCATCGTGGTCTCCGGAATGCTGACGGTGCTTGGTGCGGCGATTTTTGCTAATTTTCTATAAGAAAACTGCGGAGGGGGCCTCCGCAGTTTTTTGTACTTATGGCTGTGAGCACCAGAATGCATCCTTGACATAAGGGGGCGGATATGATTTTCCCCGCAGCCACTGCGGCGCTGTTTGCTCTGATTCTGTGCCTGCGAATCGGCCATTATCACTGGGCGATGGGCTTGCTGATACTGACGTCTTACGTCGTGGTGGGGCTGATCATTCCTGCGGAAAAAGCAGAAACGAAGTAAATATTTGCCGCACGGCGTTTTTCAGCACCGTGCGGCAGAATTTTTACCATTTTTCCCAATGGACCTTTTCTTCCTCGTACCGATCCGGACGAGGAGCGGTCAGGTCTCCCTCCGGCCAGCCCAGGGCCAGAATGGAATGGGGGATGATGTGGTCCGGCAGTTCCAGGAGCGTTTTCTGTCCCAGGACCGCATCTGCACGGGGCCAGGTCCCCAGCCAGACGGCTCCCAGACCCAGGGCCTGGGCGGCGATCAGGGTATTTTCAGCGGCGATGGCGCCGTCGATGATCCAGAAGTCCGGGGCTTTCACGAAGGCCCGCTCCATGTCCCCGCAGATGAGAATTCCGGCGGCAGCCCGCCGCAGAGGGTCGGCGGCGGGACCGTTCACGTCGGCCATTTTGTTCAGCATTTCCTTGTCGGTAATGACCAGAAAGGCCCAGTCCCGTGCGTTCACGGCGGTGGGGCTGGCCATGGCGGCACGAAGCAGCGCTTCCAGCGCCTCCTTGGGGATGGGCTTATTCGCAAAGCGGCGGGTGCTTCGACGGGTGAGAATGGCTTCCATTGCGTCCATAAGAATCACTCCTCGTTTTTCAAGTTGGCCTCATTTTATCATGGAAATTTTCAAAAATCAAGAATGAGTCCTGTTTATGGGACACCAGGTGTGATAGAATCCGGAAAAAGCCGAAGTTGCATTGGCCCTTCGGCTGTGGTATCATAATCCCAAAAAAGAAAGAGGAGGGGAAAAACCGTGCTGAAATTATTGCTCTGCGAGGATTGGGTCGCCAACCGGGATGAGGTTCTCAGGCGGTTGGCCAAGGATGTGGCGGAGCGGCAGGGGGAGCGCATTCTTCTGGTACCGGAACTCATCAGCCACGATATGGAGCGGCGGCTTTGCCAGTGGGCCGGGGATACCGCCAGCCGCTATGCCCAGGTTCTGTCCTTCACCCGTCTGGCCCGGCGGGTGGCGGAAAGCGTTGGGGCTGCGGCGGAGGAATGTCTGGACAAGGGCGGACGAGTGGTTGCCATGGCCGCCGCCGTGCGGCAGCTTCACAGCAAGCTGAAAGCCTACGCCTCCGTGGAGACCCGGCCGGAATTTCTCTCGGAACTGGTGAACGCCGTGGACGAGTTCAAGCGCTGCGGCATTTCTCCGGAGGACCTGATCAATGCCTCCCGGCAGACGGAGGGGAATCTGGCACAGAAGCTGGAGGAACTGTCCCTGATCCTGGAATCCTACGACGGCCTCTGCGCCAACGGCAAGAAGGACCCCAGAGATCAGATGAATTGGCTGCTGGAAGAATTGGAGGACGGGGATTTTGCGGAAAACCATACCTTCTATGTGGTGGGCTTCCCGGACTTCACCCGGCAGCACATGGCCATTTTACAGGAGCTGATGACGGAACGGGATCTGACCGTGGCTCTGACCTGCGATTCGCCCAATTCCGACCGGACGGCTTTTGAAAAAGCGGCACACACAGCGAAAGAACTGATGCGCTGTGCCGGGGAAGTGGGGGTCAGGACTGCCTGCGAAGTGTTACAGCCCCGGCAACGGCCATTATTAAATGTATGCAGGGCCTTGTTTCAGGGCAGCCTGCCGGTGCTGCCGGAGGGACAGGAATATTTGCAGGTGTTCCGGGTCAACGGCATTTCCAAGGAGTGCGACCTGGCTGCCCGGCAGGTCCTGGACCTGGTGGAGGCGGGAGCCAGATACCGGGACATCGGAATCGTGTGCAGCGATCTGAACGCCTATGGACGGATGCTGTCCCTGACCTTTGGCCGGGTGGGCATCCCCTTGTATCGGTCCGGTACCGAGGACATTCTTCACAAGCCCGGCATCCGCACGGTCCGCTGCGCTCTGGAAGCGGCGCTGGGGGGCCTGGAGCGCCGGGACGTGATCAGATACCTCCGTTCCTGCCTGGGGCTAGACCGGGATTTACTGGATAAAACGGAAAATTACGCCATTCTATGGGGCATTTCCGGCAATGGATGGAAGCAGGAATGGACCAACCACCCCCGTGGCCTGGGGGAGGATTGGAAGGATGCCGACCGGGAGACACTGGCAAATCTGAACGGCCTGCGACGGGCGTGCGTCGATCCGCTGGTGCGGCTGGGTGACGGAGTCCGGCAGGGCAGGACCGTGGCGGAAATGGTCACGGCAGTGAATACCTTTTTGGAGGAAACGGACCTGGGGCACGGGCTGGAGGTCCTGGCTGATGCCATGGAGGAAGCCGGGGACCTGCGGGGGGCGCAGATCGTTCACCAGCTTTGGGAAATTCTGCTTTCCGCTCTGGAACAGATGTATGCAGTCCTGGGTACGGAAAGCTGGGACCCGGAGGCATTTTCGAGACTCCTGAGCCTGCTTATGAGCCAGTATGACGTGGGAACCATCCCGCCGGTCCTGGATGCGGTGAGCGTGGGCGACGCTTCCACCATGCGCTGCCAGGAGACGAAGCACGTTTTGGTTCTCGGCATGGAGGAAGGAAAATTCCCCGGTTACACCGGAAGCAGCGGCGTGCTGACGGATCAGGAGCGCTGTTCCCTGCGGGAGTTGGGCGTGCCCCTGACCGGCGGAGCCATGGAGGGCCTACAGGCGGAATTTGCCGAAATTTACGAGGCACTGTCCGCCGGGAATGAGAGCCTCCGGGCGTTCAGCTCCGGCGTTCAGCCCTCTTACCTCCATGCCCGCCTGGGAAAAATGGCCGGACTGGTTCGGCAGAAACCGGATGCGGCCATCACGGACCCTGTGGAGGCGGCGGCTTCCCTGCTGGGGGCCGATTCCCGGGAAATTGCGGAAAAGCTGGGGCTGAGGGCGGAATTTGACGAAGTGCGCCGCCGCCGGGATTATGAGATAGGCAGCCTGAAGCCGGAAAACGTCACGGGCTTGTATGGCCGGACTCTGCGGCTGTCCGCTTCGCAAATCGACCGGTTCGCCCAGTGCCGGATGTTCTATTTTCTGCAATACGGCCTGAAAGCCAAGGAGCGCCGGGAGGCCTCGGTGGATGCCATGGAGTTCGGCACCTATGTCCATGCGGTCCTGGAGCATACCGCCCGGGCGGTCATGGACCGGGGAGGCTTCCGGCAGGTCAGCGAGGAAGAAACTTTGAACATCGCCATGGCGGAGGCTGCCCGGTATGCCCAGGAACGGTTCGGTCAGATGGATTCCAGACGACTTCATTATTTATTGGAGCGGAATGACCAGGAACTGGCCGTGGTGGTCTCGGATTTGTGGCAGGAGCTGTCCGTGTCTCAATTCGACCCGGCGGGCTTTGAAGTGGCCTTCGGGGACGACGGGATGCTGCCCGCAATTCAAATCCCCGGTGCTGCCATGCCCGCCCTGGTCCGGGGGTTTGTGGACCGGGTGGACCGGTGGAAAGCGAACGGCCAGACCTTCCTGCGGGTGGTGGACTATAAAACAGGCAAAAAAGAACTGGATTACTGCGACTTGGAGCAGGGGTTGGGCTTGCAGATGCTCCTTTACCTTTTTGCTTTGGAGCAGGGCGGGACCTTCCTGGGCGAAAAACGGGTGGGGGCCGGGGTCCAGTATTTCCCGGCCAGAGCACCCTACGTACCGCTGTCGGACAAGAAAAGCGGGCCTCAGAAGCGCAGCGGGATGCTGCTGGCGGAGGAGGACATTCTCAAGGCTATGGACGACCCGACATCCGGGCGGCTGTGCTGCAAATGGGATAAGGACGGAGCGCTTTCCGGGGATATTGCCAGCCGGAGCCAGTTCCGGCTATTGAAAAGTCATGTGTACCGGAAGTTGCGGGAAATGGTGAACGCCCTGGCCGCCGGACAGGTGGAGCCGAGCCCATATACCCGGGGCAGCAGCTTCGATAGCTGCACCTATTGTCCCTACGCTTCCGTCTGCCACAAGGAGACCGTGACCCAGCGGCGGAATTTCAAAACGATCAAGGGCGCTGAATTCTGGCAGCGTTTGGAAGAGGAGGAACACCATGGGACTGACAAGTGACCAGCAACTGGCCGTAGAGAATCGGGGCGGGACGCTGCTTGTCTCGGCGGCGGCAGGCTCCGGCAAGACGAGAGTGCTGGTGGAGCGGCTGCTTTCCTATCTTCTGGACCCCAGGGACCCGGCGAATATCGACGATTTTCTGATGATCACCTATACAAAAGCCGCCGCGGCGGAACTGCGGGGGAAAATTGCCGACCGGCTTACCCAGGCTCTTGCAGAGGACCCGGACAACAAGCATTTGCAGCGGCAGACCCAGCGGCTTTATATGGCAAAAATCTCTACGGTCCACGGCTTTTGCTCGGATATTTTGAGGGAGTATGTGTATCGGCTGGACCTTCCGTCGGATTTCCGCATTGCGGAGGACAACGAATGCCGGGAGATTCGGGAGCGGATGCTGGACCGGCTCCTGGAGGATGCTTACGAGCATATTGGGGAGGAAGAGGCCTTCCGGACCTTGGTGGACACCCAGGGCCTGGGCCGGACGGATGCGCTGGTGCCGCAGATCATCGAGCAGGTTTATGACAAAGCTCAGTGCCACCCGGAGCCGGAGGCCTGGCTGGATGCCTGCCTGGCCCAATGCGAAGCAAAGGAACGGCCGGAGGATACGGTCTGGGGGAAATTCCTGCTGGACGAGGCCAAATATTGGCTGGACCGGGAATCGGAGGCAATAGAGTGCTGCGCCAGGGAAGCTGCCGCCGTGGACGGCTGGGAGAAGGTCACGACCCTTCTGAACGCAACGATTTTGTCCCTCCGGCAGATCCGGGACTGCCCGGATTGGGACGGTTTTGCGCAGGGGCTGGCCGGTCTGGATTACGGCCGGATGACCTTCCCCAAGAAGGGCGGGGACCCGGACCTGGCGGAATCCATCAAGGCCATCCGGAAAGCCTGCAAGGAAAAAACGGACAGCCTGAAGGCCCTGTTCTCCGACAGCAGGGAAACCGTGCTGGCGGGGCTTTCTCAGACGGCCCTGGCGGCCAGGGGCCTGACCGATTTGGTGCGGCAATTCGGAAAAAATTACGCTCAGGCCAAGAAACGCCGCCGCATCGTGGACTTCGGGGATCTGGAGCATTATGCCCTGGAACTGCTGCTGGGCAAGACGCATTCCGGACCAACGGCGGCGGCCAGAGAGATCGGCAGCCGGTTCCGGGAAATTCTGGTGGACGAATATCAGGATTCCAACGCCGTGCAGGATGCGATTTTTGCGGCGCTGACCGGGCAAAGGCACAATTTGTTCCTGGTGGGCGACGTGAAGCAGTCCATTTATCAGTTCCGGCTGGCGGACCCCGGAATTTTTCTGGAAAAGTACCGCTCCTTCGGGTTTCCGGCGGAAGCGGAACCGGGACAGGGACGGAAAATCCTCCTTTCCAGTAATTTTCGCTCCGGCGGCGGGGTGTTGGAAGCGGCGAACCATGTGTTCCGGACCTGCATGAGCGTCCGGGTGGGAGACCTGGACTACGGGGACCGGGAAGCCCTCATTGAAGGCACCTCCCACATTTCCATCGGGGAGCCGGAGGCGGAACTGAATGTCATCGCAGTCCGGGAGAGTGCCTATCCGGAGGAAGCGGATTTTGTGGCGGGACGCATTGCGGAGCTGCTGGACGGGACGCACATGATTCGGGACCGGGATGGGGACCAGGAAATTCTGCGGCCCATCCGACCGGAGGATATTATGATCTTGCTGCGCTCCCCGGGCAGTGTGGGCAGTTATTTCCAGCGGGCGCTGGCAAAGCGGGGCATTTCCTGCGGCAGCGGCGGCGGGTGCGATTTGCTCCAGACCCAGGAGGTGGAGACCTTGGTGGCCCTGCTGCAGGTGGTCAACAACCCCCGGCAGGATATTCCTTTGGTGAGCGTGCTGGCAAGTCCGTTGTTCCTCTTTACGGCGGAGGACCTGGCAAGGCTCCGGTCCGGCTGCAAGGACGGGCAAATCTACGACGCCATTTTGCAGGATGAAAGCGACAAAAGTACCGCTTTCCTGGAAAATCTGTCCCGTCTCCGGGCGGTGGAACGGGCAGAAGGACTGGAAAAGCTGCTGGAAACGATTCTCCTTTGCACCCGCATGGAGGCTCTGTATGCGGCCATGGAGGAAGGGACGGAGCGCCGGGAACGGCTGACGGCATTCTGCGAATATGCCATGAATTATGCGGCCGGGGGCCAACGGGACCTGGACCAGTTCCTGGACCATCTGGACGCACTCCGGGAGAAGGGCCTGCTTGCCGGCGGGGAGAAAAAGCGCTCCGGTGTTGGTATCATGAGCATCCACAGCTCCAAGGGCCTGGAATTTCCCGTGGTCGTTCTGGCGGGTCTGGCCCGGCAGTTCAATATGGAGAATACACGCTCCCAGGTGGTGTGCCATCAGAGCCTTGGCTTGGGCCTGAACTGCGCCGATGGGGTCCGGCGGGTCCGCTATCCGGCCCTTTCCAAGCTGGCCATCTGCGAAAAACTCAAGCAGGAGAGTCTTTCGGAGGAAATGCGGGTTCTCTATGTGGCCATGACCCGGCCCAAGGACCGGCTCATTATGACCTACGCTGCCAAAAGTCCGGAAAAGAAAATTGCCGAACTGGCAGCCCGGATGGACCTGAGCAGCCGGGAACTGCTGACGGCGGAGGCCAGCTGCCCCGGAGATTGGGTGTTGCTGGCGGCTTTGAAGCGGACGGAGGCCGGGGAGCTGTTCGCCGTGGGCGGACGGCCCAGGGCGACCCAGGTGTCGGACCGGCCCTGGAAAATTCGTTTCACGGAAGCACCCATGGCCGGAAATCTGTCTGCCGGGATGGAAGAACAGGCCGGGCATCCGGACCTGAATACGGAAAAGTTGGCCAGAGACCTGGCTTTCCGGTATGACCATGCTGCCGCCACGGAAACTCCGGGTAAACTGACGGCCACCCAGCTAAAGGGCCGGGACAAGGATCAGGAAACGGCGGAAAATGCGGAAAACCAGGAAAAACACCTGCGCATCTGGCGAAAAGCCTGCTTCCGGGGCGAAAAACGCCGGACCGGCACGGACTACGGCAGCGCCATGCACGCCGCCATGCAATATATTGACTACCGCTGCTGCGGCAGCCGGGAGGACGTGGACCGGGAGATTCAGCGCCTGGTTGCCCAGCGGTTCCTGACGGAGGAACAGGGCAGTATCGTGAATACCAGCCAGATCGCCGCATTTTTCGCTTCCCCTCTGGGCCAGCGGCTCCGCAATGGGGAAAACGTCATCCGGGAGTTCAAATTCTCCCTGCTCACCGATGCCACTCCCTACGGGGACGGACTGGCCGGGGAGCAAATGCTCCTGCAGGGTGTTGTAGACTGCGCTCTGGTGGAGCCGGAGGGAATTACCGTGGTGGATTTCAAGACGGACCATGTCTCCCCTGAGGGCCTGCCGGAGGCAGTGGAGCGCTACAGAGGTCAGGTGCAGGCTTACGCCGGGGCCTTGGAGCGCATTTATGAGCGGCCCATAAAAAAAGCATTGCTCTATTTTTTCCACGCAGGCACATTCTGCGAGATTCTATAAAGAAGGACTCCCTTCCGGGTTTCGGAAGGGAGTTTTTTTCAGCGCTGATTCTGGTTCTGATTCTGCTGCTGATTCTGGTTCTGCTGGTTGGTCTTGCTTTCCTTGTTCTGCTGCTTGTTCTGCTGATTCATAACGAAATTCTTCCTTTCCGCAGCTCTCGCTGCGGGTATAGGATACCCGGATTTTCAGGATTTATCCTTGGGGCGGAAAAGAAGACTGGCCAGCAGCCCCGCCACGATGGCCCCGGCAATGCCGCCTGCGGTGGCGGTAAGGCCACCGGTGAAAATGCCCAGAAAGCCATTTTCATCGATGGCCTCCCTGACCCCCTGGGCCAGGGTATTGCCGAAGCCCGTCAGGGGGACCGTTGCCCCGCATCCGGCGAAATCCACCAGAGGCTTGTATAGTTCCACGGCACTTAAAATCACTCCGGCCACTACATAACTGACCAAGATGCGGGCGGGGGTCAGTTTGGTCCGGTCAATGAGGATCTGACCCACCAGGCAGAAAAGCCCACCCACCAAAAATGCTTTCAGATATTCCATGTTACGTTTCTCCTTCGATACAGACGGCGTGACAGACCCCCGGAATGGGAAGCCCCTGTTGGGTAGACGTGGGGGAGAGCAAGGCTCCGGTGCCGCAGAACAGAATGCGCTTCCATTTGCCGCTGTGGAGCTGGTTCAGCAAATGGGAGCAGAGGACAATGGCACTGCACCCGCAGCCGGAGCCCCCGGCGTGGACATCCTGCTTTTTCGCATCGAACACCAGACAGCCGCAGTCCTCCAATTTTCCGCCCAGGCTCAGGCCCTCCCGGCGGGCCAGACTCAGCAGGGCTTCCTTGCCGACGGCCCCCAGGTCCCCGGTGAAAATGCGGTCAAAGTGGTCCGCATGGACGTTCAGGTCCCGGAAATGGGCTTGTATTGTTGCAAGGGCCGCCGGGGCCATAGCGGCGCCCATGTTGCTGGCGTCTTTGATTCCCAGATCCGTCACTGTGCCGACGGTGGCAGCGGTGATACGGGGGCCTTTTCCGTGGGGGCGGACCAGTGCCGCCCCGGAACCGGTGACGGTCCATTGGGCTGTAGGGGTCCGCTGACCGCCATAGCCCAGGGGAAAGCGGTACTGTCGCTCGGAGGAGGCAAAGTGGGAGGAGGTCATGGCCACCACTGTATCGGCAAACCCACCGCCCACGGCCATAGAGGCCAGCAGCAGGCTTTCCGCCATGGTGGAACAGGCCCCGTAAAGCCCCAGGTGGGGGATATTGGCATTGCGAAGGGTAAAAGAGGACCCGATGCACTGGTTCAGCAGGTCCCCGGAGAACAACATGTCGATATCTCCGTTGGAAAGCCCTGCTTTTTCCATCAAAGTGGTCAGGGCCATTTGCTGCATCCGCTTTTCACCCTGCTCCCAGGTTTTTTCTCCGAAGTAGGTGTCCTGGCAGCATTGGTCGAAGCCCGATGCCAGCGGTCCCTCCGATTCCTTTTTACCCGCAATGCTGGCCCATTTGGTCACGACGACGGGGTGTTCCGGAACGAAGCTCTGCCGCCCCCGCTTGTAAAGCGCCATAGAAATACCTCCTTTTTGCTCTTAGTATGTACCGTTTCCCGGAAAAACCTCCGGGGAACGGCTTTTTTACAGGTCGAATTCCTGGGTCAGCTTGTCGCTGACCTTCCAGGCCACGTCCTCTACCTTGTTGGCGGCCTTGGCAGCCAGCTTCCGGGTGGGATTGCTCCGGGGCATCATCAGCACGGCCACGGCGCCCATGGCAGCGCCCAGGCCCATGGACACGGCCCATCCTTTCATATCCATACGTCTCCCTCCTTTCGCATCTAGTATGCCCGGAAAGAGAAGGGTCGAATTCTGGAAAGGTTTGGCCTTTTCAGACAGGAGAATCTGTGTTATAATGAAGAAAAAACCGAAAGCGGGAACGCCATGACTGAAATTTATCTGATCCGCCACGCCGAGGCCGAGGGCAATATTTTCCGCCGCATCCACGGCCACTATAATTCGCTGTTGACCCCCAGAGGGCTTCGCCAGGCGGCGGCTCTGGGCAAACGCTTTGAAAATGTCCCTTTGGACGGCTGCTTTGCCAGCGACCTGACTCGTACCTGCCAGACGGCCCGTGCCATTTATGTCCCCAAGGGCCTGACGCTGCACAGGGATGCCCGGCTCCGGGAGCGGAACCTGGGCTGGTGGGACGACTATGCAACCGGCTATATCCGCTATTTTTATCCGAAAGAGATGGATGCTTTTTCTTACGATCCAGCCCATTGGGTCTGCGATGGGGCGGAAAGCTATGAAGAACTGACGGACCGGCTCATTACGGGCCTGCGGGATGCGGCGGGATGCTATGACGGCGGGCGCATTGCCGTTGTGTGCCACAGTATTGCCATTTACTGCCTGCTGCTTCGGCTATTCTTCCAAAATGAACCGGAAAAGCTGACGTACAGTGACAACACGGCAGTGTCCCACCTGTTTTACGACAAGGGAGCATTCACCTATGATTCTCTCAATGACAACACCCATCTGATGGGGGAATTGTCCGGGGATTTTGTGAAGCGATGGTGGCAGGAAGCAGGGCTGATGCGGGAAAAGGACCTTTATTATCTGCCGCCGGAGGAGGTTTCCCTGCCTGCGGGGTTTCCTATGCCGGAAGGGGAGGGGACCACGCTGATCGCCATGAATCGGACTTTGCCCGTGGGAGCCATTACCCTTGGGAAAGTCCAGGGAAACTGCGGCGAGATTCTCGGTATTACGCTCTTGCCGGAAATGGAAGGGCGGTTCTATACGGACCAGCTTCTGGGCTGCGCGTTCAGCCATTTCCGAAAATTTGGCTGCACGGAATTGCTGGCCCTGGGCGACGCATATCCGGAAAATGTATTGGAGCGCTATGATTTCGACCTGATGAGCCGGAAGCGGAGCATCGACGCTGAGCATTTTACCTGGTGATATGTACCGGAGCCACCGCTCCGGGCGTTATCGCATCCGGTTCCACCTTGCGGCGGTGCCGTCCGCAGTGCCTGCATCCTCCGGGTCTTCCATGCCATCCGTGCCGTCCATGTCGTCGGTGCCATTGGCGACAGAGCTGTCGCTGGGCTGGGAAGGGGTCTCCGAAGGCCGGGTAGAGGGCTGGGTGGCCTGGGTCGAAGGCTGCGTAGAGGGCTGAGTCGGGGTGCTGGTCATGGGAGCGGTCGTCGTGGTGGGGGCCATGGTGGTATCCCGACAGGCCCCAAGGACCAGTGTCAGTGCCAGAACCGCCAGAACAAGATAAAACTTTTTCATGGAATTTCCTCCTGTTTCTCCTTTTTCGGAGTTAGTATGGCCCGGTGGAGCGCAAATAGTCTGGAAATATCTGTAAGAAGAAAATAGTTAGAGCGGGCTTCATTTTGCCCATTGCCTTTTGAAGAGATTTCAGGTATAATAGACAAGTAATAACACGAAAAGGGGAACATCCTGTTATGAAGAAGCTGACCGTCAAGAAGAACGTGGAGTGCATGGCCTGTCTGGAGTGCGTCCGTGCCTGCTCCACCGCATTCTACAAGCAGTTCGACCAGGGGCTGAGCTGCATCCAGATCGTGGCCAAGGGGACCGGCGCAAAGCCCAATGTGTGCATCCAGTGCGGCAAGTGTATGCGGACCTGCGAGCACGAGGCCATTACCCAGAACCCCAAGACCGGCGTGTACATGATCAACAAGAAGAAGTGCGTCCGCTGCGGCAAGTGCGTGGAGGCCTGTCCCATGAAGGTTATGGTGCTGCCGGAGGATGGCGCCGTTTCCAAGTGCATTGCCTGCGGCATCTGTGCCAAGGCTTGCCCAATGGAGCTGCTGGAGGTCGTGGAGAAGTAAAAAACCGGACAGCCTGCGGGCTGTCCGATTTTTTCGGAGGGAATATCATGTACGAAAAAGTGAGTTTTGAACGGGCGAAGGCCATCATGGATGCGCAGCCCCATGTGCTGCTGGATGTCCGGGATGAGGAAGAATACATTACCGGCCACGCCGCCGGGGCCGTTCTGCTGCCCCTGGGAGAGTTGGACGATGTGCGGGCGGCGGAGGTCATTCCGGACTTGACGACGCCGGTGCTGGTGTACTGCCGCAGCGGTCGGCGCAGCTTTCAGGCGGCCCAGCTGCTGGAGGAGTACGGCTATGAACATATTTATGACATCGGCGGCCTGGTGGGCTGGCCCTACGGGATGGAATAAGTAGATTTACCGTCATCCTGTTCTAAGAGGAAAATCGTAATGACCAGCGTGATAACGGAAATGATGACCGAAGTGTAAGTAAATAACGCCTCGTATGTGACCATTCGTTATCTCCTGTCTTCCCGGAGGCAGCCGTCCGCCGTTTTGTGGTATCCCTTCCGGGTCTTGCGACCGATACCTTCCTATCACAGTTCGACCAAATGTGCAAGTAAAAAAATGAGAAATATCCAAATATTTCTTTCAGCCCCTGCCAAACAGGGCAGGGGAGACGATTTCGGATAAATCTTGCAGGCTGCCTGGAAATTTTGCTCCCGATGCCGGTCTCGGAACCGGCGTCGGGGGCTTTTTTCGGGAAATGCAAATCTGTCTGCCTGGCCTCGACAGGAATCGACGGAATTTGAATCGTTACCAATTTCCCGATAACTTGAAATACAGATTATTTTTCGTCTTACTGCACAAAAAAGACTTCGTATTTTGGTGAAAACGTGGAAAGCCGTTTTTCTCGACAAATAGCACTTGCAATTCCGAGTAGAATGTTGTAGAGTATAGCCATAAGGATTTGGAAACGTTTCCAATCCGGAAAACCGGAAAACCGGAAATTTATTAGGAGGAACAAAACATGAAGAAGATCATCGCATTGCTGCTGGCAGCGGTTATGGTCCTGGGCCTCGCCGCCTGTGCAGGTAAGCCCGCCGACACCACTCCCTCCGGCGACACCAAACCCGCAGACACCAAGGCTACCGAGTCTACCACCAAGGCTACCGAGCCTGCCGCAGCCGCCACCGGCTCCGTGTACTACCTGAACTTCAAGCCCGAAGCTGACCAAGCCTGGCAGGATCTGGCCAAGCTGTATACCGAAAAGACCGGCGTGAAGGTCACGGTTGTGACTGCTGCTTCCGGCACCTACAACGACACCCTCACCGCCGAGATGGACAAGTCCGCCGCTCCTACCCTGTTCCAGGTTGGCAACCAGGGCGCTGTGGAGTCCTGGGGCGACTACTGCCTGGACCTGCGGGATACCGACGTGTACAAGGAAATGACCACCGATTCCTTCAACCTGCACAATGATGCCGGCGAGGTTGTTTCCATTGGCTACTGCTATGAGGCTTTCGGCATTATCGTCAACAAGGCTCTGCTGAAGCAGGCCGGTTACGAATTGTCCGACATCACCAATTTCGAGACCCTGAAGAAGGTCGCCGATGACATCCACGCCCGTGCCGGTGAGCTGGGCTTCGATGCCTTCACCTCCGCAGGACTGGACGGCTCCTCCTCTTGGAGATTCTCCGGCCACCTGGCCAATATGCCCCTGTACTATCAGTTCCGGGACGACAATGTGACCAAGAAGCCTGCCACCATCACGAACGCCTATCTTGAGAACTACAAGAATATCTGGGACCTGTACATCACTGATTCCGCCACCACCGGTGCGGCCCTGGCTTCCGCTACCGGCGACCAGGCCGAGGCTGAGTTCGGACAGGGCAAGGCCGTGTTCTATCAGAACGGCTCTTGGGAGTATCCCAACCTGACCGGTGAGGACAAGGGCTTCAAGATGAATCCCGACGATCTGGCCATGATTCCCATTTACTGCGGTGTGGACGGCGAAGAAAAGGCCGGCCTGTGCTGCGGCACCGAGAACTGCTGGGCTGTGAATAAGGAAGCCAGCGAAGAGGATATCCAGGCTACTCTGGACTTCCTGTACTGGGTTGTGACCTCTGATGAAGGCACCACCATGCTGGCCAAGGAATTCGGCCCCAGCCCCTTTAAGAACGCCAAGGAGCCGGAGAACGTGTTCTTTGCACAGGCCAACGAGTACACCGCTCAGGGTAACTACGTGGTCACTTGGGCCTTCAACTACACTCCCGCCGTTGACGAGTGGAGAGCCGGTTTGGTCGATGCACTGACCCAGTACACCGCTGGTCAGGGTGACTGGTCTGCCGTGGAGACCGCCTTCGTGGACGGCTGGGCGACCTGCTATGCCAAGGACAACGGTTAATTTTCAAAAATCTTTCCCAAACATCAACGCAGGGGGCGAGCGGACCGCTCGCCCCCTTTTCCGAAATCCGGAGGCATTTTTCGTAAGATTGTCAGATCCTGCGAGGCGTGCCTTTGGGGTTCGGAAGAGCTCCCAAATTATTATCAAGAGGAGAATGGTTATGGCAAAACGAAAACTCGACCGGGACGCCCTGAATTCCAAGCTGATTCGTCGGCCCATCCAGCGCTGCTTCCCGCTCTTCCTGCTGCCCACCTTTGCAGCGTTCTGCATCGGCTTCCTTTATCCCTTCGGAAAGGGCCTGTTCCTGAGCTTCTGCAATTTCAAGACCACCAGCAAATGGACCTGGGCGGGCCTTGCCAATTACGTGAAGGCATTCCAGGACAGCAGCTTCCTGTATTCCTTCGGCTTTACGGCTTTGTATGCGCTGGTGTCGCTGGTTATCATCAATGTGCTGGCCTTTGCCGTGGCCTATGCGCTGACACGGGGCATCAAGGGCTCCAACCTGTTCCGGACCGTGTTCTTCATGCCGAACCTGATCGGCGGCATCGTCTTGGGCTATATCTGGTCCATGATCTTTGACGGCATTCTCTCCCGCTACGGAACGTCCATTCTACTGAATACGAAATACGGCTTCTTGGGCTTAGTCATCCTGGTAGGCTGGCAGCAGATCGGCTACATGATGATCATTTACATCGCCGGTCTGAACGCCGTACCGGAGGATATGCTGGAAGCGGCGAAAATCGATGGTGCCAACGCATGGACTACACTATGGAAGATCACGATTCCCAATGTGATGCCCTCCATCACCATCTGCACCTTCCTGACCCTTACCAATTCCTTCAAACTCTATGACCAGAACCTGGCTCTGACGGAAGGACGGCCCTTCAAGGGCGCCATCCATACCACGGAAATGCTGGCGCTGAACATCGTCAATTCCAATACCATTAAGACCCGGGGCGTGGGACAGGCGAAGGCCGTTCTGTTCTTCGTGCTGGTGGCAGCTATCGGCGTCATGCAGCTGGTTGCGACCCGGAAAAAGGAGGTACAGCAGTAATGAAACGGAAAAGTTCTGATCTGCGGCAGGAAAAGCGGAACAAAATGGTTCTTACCTGCGTGTTTGCCGTTCTGGCGGTGGTGTACCTGCTGCCCATTTTCCTGGTGCTTATCAATTCCTTTAAGGACAATGCCTTTGTCAACACCCAGACCTTTGCCCTTCCCAATGGGGAGTCCTTTGTGGGCTGGGCCAACTATGAAAAGGGTCTGACCTTTGGTAACTATCCTTTCCTGAAATCTGCTTTTTACAGTCTGTTCATCACCATCGTGTCTTCGGCGTTGATTTTGCTGTGCACCTCTATGGCCGCCTGGTACATTTCCCGTGTGGGCTCTCTGGTGAGCAAAGTGGTGTATTATCTGTGTGTATTCTCCATGGTGGTGCCATTCCAGATGGTCATGTTCACCCTCCCTAAGACGGCGGACGCCCTCCATCTGAATACACCCTGGACCATCCCCGTTATCTACCTGGGCTTCGGTGCGGGCCTTGCGGTCTTTATGTTTGCCGGATTCGTGAAGTCCATCCCTCTGGAAATCGAAGAAGCGGCGGCTATTGATGGCTGCGGTCCGGTGCGGACCTTCTTCTCTGTGGTGTTCCCCATGCTGCGGCCTACCATGATCAGCGTGGGCGTGCTGGAGATCATGTGGGTGTGGAACGACTATCTGCTGCCCTATCTGGTTCTGGACCGGAAGAAGTATATGACCATCCCTATTCACATCCAGTATTTGAAGGGCAGTTTTGGCTCCGTGGACTTGGGTGCGGTGATGGCGCTGATCCTCATCAGCATCATTCCGGTGATTGTGTTCTACCTGACCTGCCAGAAATACATCATCAAGGGTGTGGCCGCCGGTGCGGTAAAGGGTTGACCTTCTGACGGAACGTGGTATAATTTCCCTGTGTGTAACGAAATGAGGGAACTTATGTGACGATCAAAGACTTGTCTGCTCAGACCGGCTACTCCGTGGGGACCATTTCCAGAGTGCTGAACGGCCATCCCAACGTTAGCGAGAAGGCCCGTGCGGCCATTCTGGAAGCGGTCCGGGAAAGCGGCTTTGAGCTGAATGCAAATGCAAAAAATTTGAAACAGCAACACGCCACATCCATTCTGGTGATGGTGAAGGGTTCCTCCAACGAGTTGTTCCGCAGCCTGTTGGAGGCCATTCAGCGCCGACTCAGCAAGACCCGCTACCCGGTCAACGTGGAATACCTGGACGAGGATGATAATGAAGTCTTGCAGGCCCTTCGGCTCTGCCGGGAGAAAAAGCCCCTGGGTATCCTGTTTCTGGGGGGCAATACCGCCGATTTTCGGACGGATTTCAGCCGCATCGATCTGCCTTGTGTGCTGGTTACCCGTGACGCTTCGGAGTTGTCCTTCGGCAACCTGTCCAGTGTGTCCTCAGACGACCGGCTGGCCGCCAGAAGGGGACTGGAATGTCTCATTCGCCTGGGCCACCGACACATCGCCGTCATCGGCGGCAATATGGAGTTGTCCGATGTGAGCCGCCTGCGCTATGAGGGCTGCATAGATGCCTTCCAGGCTGCGGACATCGTCTTTGACCCGAAACGGGACTATATGGGCGTGCGCTTTTCCTATCAGGACGGCTACCGGGCTACTCAGGCCCTGCTCTCCCGTGGCCGTGATTTCTCCGCCATTTTTGCGGCGGCGGATGTGATGGCCATTGGGGCCATGCGGGCCTTACGGGACAACGGCCTGCGGGTGCCGGAGGATGTATCCGTTATGGGCTTCGACGGGCTGAAATTGGGGGATTATCTCATTCCCAGCCTGTCCAGCGTGGCCCAGAATGTGGAGGAAATGGCCAGGGAAAGCGTGTCCATTCTGCTGGATCAGATCGAAAACGGCGCCGAGGCCCGCTATGAATTGGTGGGAGTGGCCGTGAAATGGAAAGAAAGTATCAAAGCGTTGGAGGAATAGAAGTGCGTGCAAGCGGCATTTTGATGCACCTGACCTCGCTGCCCGGCCCCTACGGGGTGGGCACTATGGGAAAGGCTGCTTACGAGTTTGTGGATTTTCTGGAGGCGGCCGGCCAAAAATACTGGCAGATTCTGCCCCTTTGCCCCACGGGCTACGGGGATTCGCCTTACCAGTCCTTTTCCACCTTTGCGGGGAATCCTTATCTCATTGATCTGGACACCCTGGTGGACCAAGGGCTTCTCCGGAAGGACGAGATTGAGGCCTATTGCTGGCAGGAGCGGGAGAATAAAGTCTGCTACCGGCTGCTGTATGAAAACCGGGGCAAGGTCCTGCATAAAGCCTTTGAGCGGTTCCGGCCCGATGAAAAATATGAGGCCTACGTTGCCCAGCAGCAGGATTGGCTGCCGGATTATGCTCTGTTTATGACCTTGAAAGAGGTCTATCCCGGCGGTGACTGGCTCTCATGGCCGGAGGACCTGCGGCTGCGCCGGGAGGATGCCCTGACCCAGGCGGCAAAGACGTATGATGCGGAGATCCGTTATCAGTATTTTCTGCAATATACCTTCCGCTGCCAGTGGGAGGCCCTGCGGGCATACGCAAAGGGAAAAGAAATTTCCATTATTGGCGACGTGCCTATCTACGTGCCGCTGGATTCTGCGGACGTGTGGGCCAACTACGACCTGTTCCAGCTGGGGGAGGATCGTCGGCCCAAGCTGGTAGCCGGATGCCCGCCGGATGGGTTTACTGCCGACGGCCAGCTTTGGGGCAATCCCCTTTATGATTGGGAGACCATGAAGGCCACGGGCTACGCCTGGTGGCTGCGCCGCCTAGGGGCTGCGGCCACGTTGTTCGATGTGGTGCGGCTGGACCATTTCCGGGGCTTTGAAAGCTACTGGGCGGTCCCGGCAGGGGAGACCACGGCGAAAAACGGCTCCTGGCAGCCCGGACCTGGCATGGATTTCATCGGTGTGCTGAAAAAAAAGCTGCCGGAGCTGGATTTTATTGCCGAGGACTTGGGGTTCCTGACCCCGGAGGTCAAGCAAATGCAGAAGGATTCCGGCTATCCCGGCATGAAGGTGCTGGAATTTGCATTTGATTCCAGAGAACCCAGCGATTATCTGCCTTACCGATACACCACCAATTCCATCTGCTACCTGGGCACTCACGACAACATGACCATGCAGCAGTGGTTCGATGAGGCCAAGCCGGAGGACGTGGCCTACGCCAAGGAATATATGGGTCTGAATCAGGAAGAAGGCTACGTCTGGGGCATGCTCCGGGGAGGCATGGGGGCCGTTTCCAAGCTGTTTGTGGGTCAGATGCAGGACTATCTGGGCCTGGGAGCCGAGGGACGGATGAATTTCCCGGGCTTGCTGTCCGACGCCAACTGGACCTGGCGGGCCAAGGATGGCGTGTTCACAGCCGAGCTGGCCAAGCGCATTTATGCCTTGACCAAGCTGTACGGAAGAATTTAAGAATTATGCGGCAGCTGTTCCGGCTGCCGCATTTCCATGTTCTGATAAGATTTCCTGTGACGCTGGTCCATAGAAATAGAAAAGTTCCGGTGAACTTTGGTTCACCGGAACTGGTACGCCAGAAGGGACTCGAACCCCCGACCTACTGATTCGTAGTCAGTCACTCTATCCAACTGAGCTACTGGCGCATACGCTACTCTCTTGCGCCCGAATATAATACCACAGGTCCCCGAAAAATGCAAGTCCTTTTTTCGTAAAATTGCAGAAAATTTTTGCTGCCTTGACATAGAGAATCGATTCGTGTAAAATAAGTGGGAAAGTGGGGGAAAAGCCTTGCATTTTGAACGTTTTTGGATGCTCCCGAAGCTGCTGCTTCCCTGGTATCGGGAGAACCGACGGGTCTTGCCCTGGAGAAAGGACCGGGAGCCTTACCATGTGTGGCTCTCGGAAATTATGCTCCAGCAGACCCGTGTCGAGGCTGTGAAGGGCTATTATGCTCGCTTTTTACAGGCCCTGCCCACGGTGCAGGAGCTGAGCCAGGTGGACGACGGAGTGCTGAACAAGCTCTGGGAGGGCTTGGGCTACTATTCCAGGGCCCGAAATCTGAAAAAAGCTGCAGTCGAAATCTGCACCAACCGGGGCGGGCAGTTCCCGGACACGTACGAAGGAGTCCTGAGCCTGCCGGGGGTAGGGGAATACACTGCAGGTGCGGTCTGCTCTATTGCCTATGACCTGCCCACCCCTGCCGTGGATGGCAATGTGCTGCGGCTTTGGGCCAGACTTACCGACGACCATCGGTGTGTGGATGACCCGACTTATAAAAAGGAAGTCCGCGCGGCCCTGACGGAAATCTATCCCGCCGAAGCCGGTGACTTTACCCAGGCCCTGATGGAATTGGGGGCCACCCTCTGCGGACCAAACCGACCGCCGGAGTGCGAAAAATGTCCCTGCCGGTCCCTTTGCCTGGGGGCTGACCGTGGGACGGCGGAAAAATTGCCGGTCCGGGCAGAGAAAAAAGCCAAAAAGCGGGAAGAAATGACGGTTTTTTTGCTGGAACGGGACGGGGATTATGCTCTGAACAGGCGGCCGGACACGGGCCTGCTGGCGGGCCTTTGGGAACTGCCCCATTGCTCCGGAAAACTATCGGCGGAGGAGGCTCTGGCCTATCTGGAAAGCCAGGGTGTCCGGATCAGGGATGTGACCCGGCAATGGGAGAAAAAACATGTTTTTACCCATATTATCTGGGAAATGCGCTGTTATGCCATGACCGTCCGGTCCGGCGGGACGGACTTTACCTGGGTCAGCGAGGAAAATGTGGAGCGGGAGCGGGCGCTGCCTACGGCGTTCCGCCAATTTTGGGAGGAGAGACGTCATGTTTGATTATCATATGCACTCGACCGTGTCCTTTGACGGCCATGCGGCCCCGGAGGCCATGGTGAAGGCGGCGGAACAGGCGGGCCTGCAGGAAATCTGCTTCACGGACCACCGGGACTACTATTATAATGGAAAAGGCGTGTTCATGGTCTTTGACTGGGCGGACTTTGATAAGCGTTACGGCAATCTGAAAAGCGACCGGGTGATGATTCGCCGTGGCATGGAGTTCGGCATGACCACCGACAATCAGGCCCAGCTGGCGGCGGATGCGGCGGCACGGCCCCTGGATTTCGTGCTGGGGTCCGTGCATTTCGTGGACGGGCTGGACGTGTATTTTCAGCCCTATTGGGACGGAAAGACCCAATTTGAGGCGGAACGGAGATTCCTGGAACACACCCTGGCCTGCGTGGAGGTCCAGGATGGCTTCGATGTGCTGGCCCATCTGACCTTCCTGAGTAAGGCAAAAGTGAAGCCCACCCCTCGTGCGATTCCCTACGAAGAACACCGGGCGGTCATTGACGAAATTCTCCGCACTCTGGCCCAAAAGGAAAAGGGCCTGGAAATGAACACCAGCGGCGTAGACCGGTGCGGGGCCTACCTGCCGGACGAGACTTACCTGCGCCGATTCAAGGAATTGGGCGGCGAGATTGTGACCATCGGCTCCGATGCCCATAATACGGACCGGGTGGGGCAATATTCCCGGGAAGCCTGCGAAATTCTCAAAGATATTTTCGGCTATGTGTGTACTTTTGAAGGCCGCAAGCCCATTTTCCATCAATTATAATTTGGATTTTTCAAAAGGAGGCGCTGCCATGCTGCCGCATGGATTTCTGGATCGGGTAAAGGCCCAGCTTGGAACGGAATACGACGCTTTTCTCCAAAGTCTGGAGCGGCCAAGAGCCGTGGCTCTGCGCTTCCGGTCCAAGGAGCAGCGGGCGCTGCCCTTTTTGGGAGAGCCGGTCCCTTGGGAGAAGCTGGGCTATTATTATGACCCGGAGGCCCGGCCGGGACTGCACCCCTTTCACGAGGCGGGCGTATATTATTTACAGGAAGCCAGCGCTATGGCCCCTGTGGCCCTGCTGGACCCCCAGCCGGGGGAGCGGATCTGTGACCTGTGCGCTGCCCCCGGCGGGAAAAGCACGCAGATCGCCGGACGGCTCAATGGCCGGGGCTTCCTGCTTGCCAATGAAATTCACCCCAAGCGGGCGCTGATTTTAAGCCGGAACATGGAGCGCATGGGCGTCTGGAACAGCCTTGTGACCAACGAGACCCCTGCCCGGCTGGCCCAGAAGCTGCCGGGGTATTTCCATCGGGTGCTGGTGGACGCTCCCTGCTCCGGGGAGGGAATGTTCCGGAAAGAGGAAGCTGCCGTTACCGATTGGAGCGAGGAGACTGTCGAAATGTGCGCCCAGCGGCAGAAAGAAATCCTCGAAGCGGCGGCGGAATTGCTCTCCCCCGGTGGCCGGATGGTCTACTCCACCTGCACCTTTGCGCCCAACGAAAATGAGGAGCAAATCGCAGATTTCTTGTGCCGCCATGGGGAGTTTTCTCTGGAAACCGTGACCGTTCCCGGCCTGACGGCGGGAAATGACGGAATGTACCATCTCTGGCCCCACCGGTATCTGGGCGAGGGACAATTTGGTGCGGTCCTCCGCAAGGCGGGAGCGCCAGAGATTCCCGAAACCGGCGCAGGGGAAAACGTTCCCTGGAAAAGCTGGACGACGTTTGCAAAAGAACTGAACATTAGCCTTCCGGAGGGAAAGCCTGTGGCCTTTGGCCAGAATTTCTACTGGGCCAGTCCGGAAATGCCGGACTTGAAGGGCCTGAAAGTCCTGCGTCCCGGCCTCGCCCTGGGGGAGGAGCGGAAAGGCCGGTTCCTGCCGGACCATGCCCTGGCTCTGTGGCTGGATACCTGCGGCAATGTTCAGGACTATGACCCGGAGGAAAAAGAAATTCGGGACTATCTTCACGGCCTGGTGACCCCTTCGGAGAAAAAGGGCTGGTGTCTTGTGACCACCGGCGGAAAAAGCATCGGCTGGGGCAAGGGAGACGGCACGGTTTTGAAGAACCACTACCCCAAGGGCCTGCGCCGGTAATTTGCGCTTTACAGAAGGCATTATCTATGATATAATCGTTGCGGTTCAGAACGGCTGCCTGCATTTTGCAGGCAAAATCATCGCAGGGAGCGTGTATTCCTTGGCCAGATATGTGATCAACGGTGGGAAAACTTTACAGGGCACAGTGACCATCAGCGGCGCAAAAAATGCGGCGCTGGCGATTTTGCCTGCGGTACTTCTGGTGGACGGCCAATGCCGCATCGAGAACGTGCCGGATATTTCCGACGTGCATATTCTTTTGGATATTCTGAAAAATATGGGGGCGGAGGTCACGGAGAAAGGCTCCGTTGTGACCATCGACTGCTCCCCGGTCCGCTCTACCTGCCCGGAAGCGGCATTGGTGCGGAAAATGCGGGCAAGCTATTACCTGATGGGAGCGCTGCTGGGCCGCTTCGGCAAGGCCAACGTGGCCCTGCCCGGCGGGTGCAACTTTGCCTCCCGGCCCATCGACCAACACATCAAGGGCTTCCTGGCTCTGGGGGCCGATGTGGACGAATCCGACGACTATGTGGCCCTGCAGCCCGGCGTTGGCGGCCTTCATGGCGGGAAGGTCAGCCTGGACGTGGTGAGTGTGGGCGCTACCGTGAACATCATGCTGGCGGCGACATTGCTGCCGGGGCAGACCATCATTGAGAATGCCGCCAAGGAACCCCATATCGTGGATTTGGCCAACTTCCTGAATACCATGGGCGCACGGGTCTCCGGTGCAGGCACGGACACGGTGAAGATTCGCGGCGTTCGCAGCCTGAAAGGCGGCACCTATGCAATTATCCCGGACCAGATCGAGGCGGGGACCTATATGGCCGCCGTGACCGCCGCCGGGGGTAATATTCTGGTGCAGAATGTCATTCCGAAGCACATGGACTGCATCACCACCAAGCTGCAGGAAATGGGTGCCAAGATCACCAGCTACGACGATGCCATCCGGGTGGAGCGCACCGGTGCGCTCCGGTCCACCACCGTCAAGACCCGGCCCTATCCAGGATTCCCTACGGATATGCAGGCCCAGGTCTGTGTGTGCATGGCCCTTGCCTCCGGTGTCAGCCGGCTGACCGAAAATGTGTATGAGACCCGGTTCTTCGGCTACTGCACGGAGTTGGAGAACATGGGTGCGGATATTCTGATCTCCGGCAAGACCGCTATCGTCACCGGAAAGGACCACCTCCACGGGGCTACCGTAGAGGCCCACGACCTGCGGGCCGGTGCGGCGCTGGTCATTGCGGGACTGGCGGCGGAGGGGCAGACAACCGTGGAGAAAATTCACTTCATCGAGCGAGGCTATGAGAACCTCATCGAGAAGCTGACGGCTCTGGGGGCGGACATCCGCCGTTTGGAAGATTAAAAAAGCGGCTCGGCCTCATGTGTGGCGCTGCTGAAAAGAAGGCCGTGCCGGGAGTGGTTCCGGTACGGCTTTTTATTCTTGAATGTTGGAGGGAGACCCATGGCCATCGAGGAACAAATGGAGACACTGGTGGACCGGCTGCTGCTGGACTATGACCACGGACGGGACATCGACCAGATGGAGTTGTTCCGGAACCCGGACCGGGATGTGGTGATCGGCGTGCTGGAAAAGCTTCGGCGCATCCTGTTTCCCGGCTACTTCCGGGACCGGAATTACCGGTTTTACAATCTGAAATACAATCTTTCCGTGCTCATTGAGGATGTGATGTTCCAGCTGACCCGGCAGGTGTCCCTGGTGTTCCAGCGGCAGGGAGAAAAGCCGAACCAGGCTGAGCAGCACGCTCAGCAGGCGTGTCTTACCTTCCTGAACGGCATTCCGGACATCCGGGCCATGGTCCAGACGGACCTGCAGGCGGCCTACGATGGGGACCCGGCGGCCACGGGAATGGACGAGGTGATCTTCTCCTATCCAGGCCTGTATGCCATCAGCGTGTACCGGCTGGCCCATGAATTGTTCCGGCTGGGCGTGCCCATGATCCCTCGAATGATGACGGAACACGCCCACGGCCTCACCGGTATCGACATCCACCCCGGGGCGACGATCGGAAAATATTTCTTCATCGACCACGGCACGGGCATTGTCATTGGTGAGACTACCATCATCGGGGATAACGTAAAGGTCTACCAGGGTGTGACCCTGGGTGCTCTTTCTACCCGTGGGGGCCAGCAGCTGCGGGGTAAGAAGCGCCATCCGACCATTGAGGACAATGTGACCATCTATGCCGGTGCCTCCATTCTGGGGGGCAATACGGTCATCGGAGCGGGCAGCGTCATCGGCTCCAACGCCTTTATCACCAGCTCCATTGCGCCGGGGACTACCGTAAGCATCAAGACCCAAGAATTGCAGTACCGCTCCCGTACCCCGGACCGGGACGCTTTCTGGGACTGCGCTCTGTAAAATGGTTTTTGCCAGAATAAAAAAGAAGCTGCCCGCCGGTGGGGAAACCCCGGCGGGCAGATTTTTCGTGGGGTGCAGCTTAGTCTTCGAAGGTGAGAATGTCCTTGTACTTCTCCTTGAACAGGCCGTACACGGCGTCCAGAATGGCTTCGTCCTCCACGGGCAGGTACGTTTCGTTCTCATCGTCCACCGGCTGAATTTCCAGAATGACGATCTGGGTCTCATCGGTTTCTGTGGGCATCAGTACCAGATATTCGGTGTCCTGGTAGGTCAGGCAGTCCAGATAGTCGAAGGTGATCTCCTCACCGTCCTCCCCGGTCAGGGTGATCTGGCTTTCTTCTTCCTCCAGCGGGTTATCCAGCAATTCCATGGTATATCCTCCATTATACGCCGCATTTTTGCAGCGTTTTCCTCTATTATAAACGGAAGCAGGGGATGTGTCAATGGTGCATTTAGAGATGGGCGGCATCCGCACCCTTGAGCTGGAGCTGGAGCTTGTCCGCAATGAGGGCAATGAATTCGGAGTTGGTGGGTTTTCCTTTGGTGTTGCTGACGGTGTAGCCGAAGAATCGCTGGAGGGTGTCCAGGTCACCCCGGTCCCAGGCCACTTCAATGGCGTGCCGGATGGCCCGCTCTACACGGGAAGGCGTGGTCTGGAAGGTTTTGGCCACCTGTGGATAGAGCACCTTGGTGATGGCATTGATGACATCCATGTCGTTGACGGCGATGATGATGGCCTCCCGCAGGTACTGATAGCCCTTGATGTGGGCAGGCACGCCGATTTCATGGATGATGCTGGTGACCAGCGCCTCTATGTTGGACCGGTCTTTCCGGACGGGTACTTCTCGGCGGCCGCCTCGGCTGCCCCGAATTTCTTCCAGACGTTCCACCAGAGCCGTGGTGTCACAGGGCTTGAGCATCAGGTAGCGTACCCCAAGGTTGGCGGCGGTGGAGGCTACATAGTCCGTTACAAAGCCGGAGGTAGCCAGGGTGATGGGCTTCTGCTCCATGGCGGCGATGGCCTTGAGCATACTGATGCCATCCCGCTTGGGGAGCATCAGGTCCAGCACCAGAATGTCGGGCTTGCGCTCTGCGATCAGGCGCAGGGCCTGTTCTCCGTCGGCAGCGGTGCCCAGGACCTGAAAGTCCTCCGACGCCGTCAGTGCCGCAGAAAGCCCGGAACAGAACTCCTCAGAGTTGTCTGCAATCAAAACAGTTGTACGATGGTCCATAATATCCTCTCCTGACTTATGAAGTTTGATTCCCCGACAGCAGATCCGCCTCTTTGCTGCGATGATTATAATTTAGCATAATGCCGCCGGATTTGCAAGAAAAAATAGGAACAATCATTCGCCAAAAATCGACAATTTACTACGATAATTAAATAAAAATAGAACTTATGCGTCGAAAACAAACGAGAACCGTCGAAAACTGTCGATGGGTTTCCGTAGTTGACGAATGTCCCGCCGTGGTGTAAAATAGGGGCCATAAAGTATCCTGAAAGGAGCAAACTTATGAACAGCACCTGGAATCTGGACCCGATCTACACGGGTTTTGACGATCCCGCATTCGCTTCCGACCTGGAAGCTCTGAAAAAAACCGTTTCCGACATGACGGACCTGACCGCCGCACTGGACACCGCTGAGCCTACCGAGGGTCTGCGCCGGTGTGTCGCCCTCTGGGAGCAGAGCGAAAAGCTTGTTGGCAAACTGGCCAACTACGCCAGTCTCCGGCAGGCTGCCGATACCAAAAGTCCGGAGGCGGGCTCTGCCATGGGCCGCATCATGGGCGTGTATTCCAGCATGGCTGCACCCAACGCCCGGTTCCAGAACTGGGCCTCCAAGCTGCCGGACCTGATGGACCGGGTGGATGGCGACGATTTCCTCCGGGACTACCATTTCCTCTTTGAGAAAATGCAGGAGAACAGCCGCTATCTGCTGCCTGGACAGGGGGAGGAGATCATGGCCAAGATGGAGATGTCCGGCGGCAGCGCCTGGAGCGATATGCAGCAGTACCTGACCTCCACCGTGCCCGTGACCTACCGGGGCCAGACTACCAATCTTTCTTCTATCCGGAATCTGGCATACGACGCCGACCCCCAGGTCCGGAAGGATGCCTATGAGGCGGAACTGGCATGCTACGAGCGCATTGCCGACCCGGTGGCTTACAGCCTGAACTCCATCAAGCTGGAGACCATTTCCGACTGCCAGCTGCGGGGCTACGATTCTCCCCTGGACCGGACTCTGAAGCAGGCGGACATGAAGCGAGAGACCCTGGATGCCATGTTCGCCGCCATGGACGAGTACCTGCCCAAATTCTGGCAGTACCTCCGGGCCAAGGGAAAGGCCCTGGGCCACGAAAACGGCCTGCCCTGGTACGACCTGTTCGCCCCTATGGGCAAGGCTGGCAAGAAGTACACCACCGAGGATGCCCGGAATTATCTGGTGAACCTGTTTGCCGGGTTTGACAAAGAGCTTTCCGACATGGTGGCCAGAGCCTTTGACAACGCCTGGATTGACTTCTATCCCCGGGACGGCAAGGCTGGCGGCGCATTTTGCTCCGGTGTGGAGTGCCTGGGTGAGAGCCGTATTCTGACCAACTTCGATGGAATGTTCACCGATGTGGTGACTCTGGCACATGAACTGGGCCACGCCTTCCACAACCAGTGCCTGACCGGACATAGGCCCCTGAACCGGGATTACTCCATGCCTCTGGCGGAGACCGCCTCCACTTTCAACGAGTGTGTTGTCATGGCCGCTGCCATTGACGCTGCTCAGGACCCGGAGGAGAAAATGGCGCTGGTGGAATCCCAGCTGCAGGACATCACCCAGGTTATCTGCGATATTTATTCCCGTTACCGCTTTGAGGCCATGGTCTTTGCCCACCGTGAGGAACAGTTCATGAACGCCGAGACCCTCTGCGGCTTCATGACCGAGGCCCAGAAGCAGTCCTATGGCGACGGTCTGGACCCTGACTGTCTGCACCCCTATATGTGGGTCTGCAAGAGCCATTACTATGGCCCCACATTCTATAACTTCCCCTACGCCTTCGGTGCACTGTTCGCCCGTGGCCTGTACAGCCAGTACAAGCAGGAGGGCGCGGCCTTCGTGCCAAAGTACAAGAAGATGCTTCATACTACCGCCGTGGCTACTGCCGAAGATACCGCTGCCGTGGCAGGCATCGATCTGACGGATAAGAACTTCTGGCGCAGCGCTCTGGAGACCGTCTCTCAGCAGATCGATCAGTTTTGCGCTTTGGTGGAGGCAAAGGCATGAGCAGCATTCGTGACCTAAAGGACTTCCTGGACCACTCCCACAGCCCTTATCATGCGGTGGCGAACCTGGCCGCCCGGCTGGACGCTGACGGCTACACTCGGCTGTCCGAAGGGGCTGACTGGCAGCTGGAAAAGGGCGGAAAGTATTATTTTACTCGTGGGGGCTGCGCCGTGTTTGCTTTTCGTATTCCGACGGCGGACCCGGTGGGCTTCTCCATCGCTGCTGCCCACTCCGACCGGCCTTCCTTCAAGCTGAAGGAAAACGGTGTACTGGAAGGGAAGTACACCCGCCTCAGCGTGGAGGGCTACGGTGGAATGTTAATTGGAACCTGGCTGGACCGGCCCCTGTCTCTGGCGGGGCGGGTGCAGGTGGCAACGGAGCATGGGGCAGAAAGCCGTCTTGTGGATATCGACCGGGACCTACTGCTCATCCCCAATCTGGCCATCCACATGAACCGGGCCGCCAATGACGGCTATAAGTGGGATCTGAAGTCCGACACCATGCCGCTTTTTGCCGGGGCGGACAAGAAAGCTACTTTCCAGGAGATCCTGACGGAAGCCGCAGGAGGGGAGATTCTGGGACAGGACCTGTACCTGTATCCCCGGATGGATGCGGCCCTCTGGGGCAGCGAGGAGGAATTCATTTCCGCCTGCGCTTTGGATGATCTGCAATGTGTCTGGTGCTGCGCCGAGGGCTTCAAGAATGCCAAGGAAAGCGCCAGCATCCCGGTCCTGAGCATTTTTGACAGTGAGGAAGTAGGTTCCTCCTCCATGCAGGGTGCCGATTCCAATGTGCTGGAGCGGCTCATTCGCCGTATCTGCGCTGCCTGCGGCCTGGATGCGGATCGGATGCTGTCCAATTCCTTCCTGGTGTCGGCGGACAATGCCCACGCTCTGCACCCCAACCGGCCGGAAATGGCGGACAGCACCAATGCACCCCTGATCAACGGGGGACCGGTGCTGAAATTCAACGCCAACCTGCGATATACCACCGATGGCTTGGCTGCTGCCATTTTCCGCAGTGTGTGCCGGAAGGCTGGGGTCAACGTGCAGACCTATCACAACCGGGCGGACATTCCCGGCGGTTCTACCCTGGGCCACATTTCCATGGCCCATGTGAGCGTTCCCACGGCGGACGTGGGCTTGGCTCAACTGGCCATGCACTCCTGCTACGAGACGGCAGGCACCAGGGATTCTCTGGACATGGTCCGTGTTATGGAGACGTTTTACGGCCTGACCCTGACCCGCGACGAACAGGGCTTTGCACTGAACTGAAAATCACCCCCGTCTTTTCGTCAGATTGACTAAAAGACGGGGGCGAAAATTGTATGTACCTACAATTGCGAAAATGATTGAAATATGCTATCATAGTGTCATTCCGGTATGCGGGGGCTACTCCACAAAATAGGCCCCGTGTGCAAAAAAAGGAGGAACTATCAACCCCGTCTGACTCACGGTGCAGCAGTGTGGAGACCTGCTGTAATGCAGTGCCGCCTTTTCATGGGCGGCTGCGAGAGCGTAAGCGAGGATTCCTTGCGCTTAGAGTCGTAAAGTATGGCAAGTTTGACCCTGAAGAACATTAAGAAGATCTATCCGTTCAGCGGCGACGACACCAAGAAGAAGAAAAAGAAGAAGGGTGAGGAGCAGGAAGAAAAGAAAGTCAACCTGCAGATCACCGATAAGGGTGTCGTGGCAGTCCAGGAGTTCAACCTGGAGATCAAGGACAAGGAATTTATCGTTCTGGTCGGTCCTTCCGGCTGCGGTAAGTCCACCACCCTGCGTATGATCGCCGGTCTGGAAGAAATTTCCGAAGGTGAGCTGTACATCGGCGACCGTCTGGTCAACGACGTGGCCCCCAAGGACCGGGACATCGCCATGGTCTTCCAGAACTACGCTCTGTACCCCCACATGACTGTGTATGACAACCTGGCCTTCGCTCTGAAGCTGCGTCACACCCCCAAGGATGAGATTGACAAGAAGGTCAAGGAAGCTGCCGAGATCCTGGATATTACCCAGTACCTGGGCCGTAAGCCCAAGGCTCTGTCCGGCGGTCAGCGTCAGCGTGTGGCCATCGGCCGTGCTATCGTGCGGAACCCCCAGGTCATGCTGATGGACGAGCCTCTGTCCAACCTGGATGCCAAGCTCCGGAACCAGATGCGTGCTGAGATCATCAAGCTGCGTGAGCGGATTAATACTACCTTCATTTACGTTACCCATGACCAGACCGAGGCTATGACTCTGGGCGACCGGATCGTCATCATGAAGGACGGCTTCATCCAGCAAATTGGCACGCCTCAGGAAGTGTTCAGCCATCCCTACAATCTGTTCGTGGCTGGCTTCATCGGCACGCCTCAGATGAATATGTTCGACGCCAAGCTGGTGAAGGACAACGGTAAGTACGCGGTGCGGCTGGGCAACTTGACTGTGGAGCTGTCCGACGACAAGCAGGCTGCTCTGACCAGGAACAACGTGGCCGAGCAGGATGTGGTCCTGGGCGTTCGTCCTGAGCACATCACCTTGGCCGATGACGGCATCGATGCCCGTGTAGACGTGCACGAGATGATGGGTTCTACCGTCCACCTGCATGTGACTGCTATGGGCCGGGATGTGGTATTGGTTGTGTCCACCATGGATATGACTCCCGCTCAGATCGCCGCTTTGGCCAATGGCGCCAGCGTGAAGTTCAAGTTCCACGGCAATGTCTGCCATGTCTTCAACAAGGAGACTGGCGTCAACCTGGAAGCCTGATTTTACATCCAAAGAAGGGACTGCCTGGTTTTGGGCAGTCCCTTTTCTTGACTTCTGGCTTTCTTCGGCCTACAATAGAGGGAACAAAGGAGAGGTGGCTATGAACGAATCCATTTTGCAGCGGCTCCGGCTTATCACGGCGGAGGAGCAGGCCATTTTGCGGGGCGGCGCATTGGACCGGGACCTGTATATGCAGGATTCCGGGAACCGCATCAACGCCAAAAAACTCCTTTCCGCCGGAAAGTGGATCACCCTGCGGACTCACACCCGGTTTTTGGATTTTCCGGAGCATACCCATGACTATATCGAGGTTGTGTATATGTGCGCCGGGGAGACAATCCACTTTGTCAACGGCCAGCGTATCGTTTTGCGGCAAGGAGAACTGTTATTCCTCAATCAACAGGCTCGGCACGCTGTTTCCAGAGCGGAAAAAGAAGATATTGCAGTGAATTTCATCGTTCTGCCGGACTTTTTCACCACGATCTTACCGGCCATGGGAGAGGAGGAGACCCCGTTACGGCGATTCCTGGTTGACTGCCTTTGCGGGGAGACCAAAGGCACGGCTTATTTGCATTTCCACGTTTCGGACCTTCCGGCGGTGCAGAATCTGGTGGAAAACTTGCTGTTTGCCCTGCTGGAGGACACGCCCAACCGAAGAAAAATCAGCCAAATGACCATGACATTGCTGTTTCTGCTGCTTTGCGGCCATACGGAGACAATGACCACTGAACAACCGGAGCAGGTATTTCTCGTGCAGGTGCTTTCCTATGTGGAGGGGAATTACGCCAACGGCAGTCTGACGGAGTTGGCGGAAAACCTCCATTATGACCTGTACTGGCTGTCCCGGGAAATTCGTCGACAGACCGGTAAGACCTATACCCGGTTGGTCCAGGAAAAGCGGCTGGCTCAGGCAACGTTTCTGCTGCGGAACACGGACCGGAATGTGGACGACATTGCCAACGCTGTAGGCTATGAGAATCTGGGATATTTTCACCGCATTTTCCGGGACAGCTACGGCTGCTCCCCACGGGAATACCGCATGCAAATCAGGTAACTTTTTTGGATAAATCAAGACCTCCCTTTCATCCCGCTGCCGTGGTAAACTAGCGGCAGAATATGAAAGGGAGGTCATTCCTTTGGAGAGATTTCTGGCCATTGACATCGGCGCTTCCTCCGGCCGCCACATCGTAGGCTGGCGGGAAAACGGGGAGGTCCGCATGGAAGAGGTCTATCGGTTCCCCAACGGAGTCACGGAGGATCGTGGCCACCTGGTCTGGGACGTGAAAGCTCTGGAGCATCATGTGCGGACAGGCATCGAGAGGGCGAAAGCGGCCTATCCCGACCTGGTGAGCCTGTCCATCGACACCTGGGGCGTGGATTATGTTCTGCTGCGGGGGGAGGAGCCGGTGCTGCCGGTGTATGCCTACCGGGACAGCCGCACGGAGTCCGTCATCCCGGACGTCCACAAAATCGTTCCGTTTTCCGAGCTTTATCGCCACACCGGCTGCCAATTCCAGCCATTTAACTCCATTTACCAAATCTACGCCGACAAAAAGGCGGGCCGCCTGGAGGGCGTTACGGACCTGTTGATGATTCCGGAGTATCTCCTGTACCGGCTCTGCGGGGTCAAATCCAGGGAGTACACCAATGCCACCACCATGGGCCTGGTGAACGGGGAGACCGGTGAATTTGATGGGGAACTGGTGAAAAAGCTTGGTTTTCCGGCGAATCTGTTCCCAAAGCTGTCCCGGCCCGGAACGGTCATCGGCAAGTATGAGGGCCTTTCCTGCGTCCTCTGTGCCACTCACGACACCGGCTCCGCCGTGGAGGGCATCTTCATGGACGGCAATGAACCGTATATTTCCAGCGGCACCTGGTCCCTGCTGGGGGTCAAGACCCCGGCTCCTAAGACGGATATTTTCAGCGAAAAGGCCAACTATTCCAACGAGGGCGGCGTGGGCTACAACCGCTACCAGAAAAACATTATGGGCATGTGGCTGGTAAACGAATTGCAGCGGGAAATTTGTCCGGAAACCCCCTTCCCGGAGATCGTAAAGCTGGCGGAGGAGAGCAAATGCGAGGCATTCGTAGACGCCAACGCTCCGGAATTCCTCTCGCCCAAGAGCATGAAAGCGGCCTTTGACAAGGCGGCTGGCAATGTATTCTCGTCCGTGGGGGATTATTTCCGCTGCGCCTATCGGTCTCTGGCCATCAGCTACCGGGAAGCCCTCCGGGAGCTGGAGGAGAACACCGGCAAGCATTATGACCGGCTGTACATTGTCGGCGGTGGGGCTAAAAACGGCTTCCTGAACCGCCTGACGGAGGAAGCCACCGGCAAGAAAGTTGTGGCCTTGCCCATCGAGGCAACGGCCCTTGGAAATCTGAAAATTCAAATGGAGGTTCTGTGATGCTAGTTGAAACCAAAGCGAGAATCGGCGTGTTTGCCATTGCCTTAGGAGCATATCTCCCCCAGTTCCCGGAGTTGGTGCCGGAATTTGAAGGCCAGTATGCGGACTTCAAGAAGCGCATCCCGGATTCCGTGGAACTGATCGACGGCGGCCTGGTCACCACCAAAGAGCAGTCCGCCGCCGCCGGGGACAAGTTCCGGGCGGCGGATGTGGATTTGGTCATCATGCAGCTTCTGACCTACGCCACATCCTACAATATGCTCCCCGCTGTCCGGGACCTGGATGTGCCGGTGGTGCTTGTCAATCTGCAAAAAAAGAAAGCCCCGGACTACGCCAACACGGACACTCCCACTTGGTTGGGCACTTTGTACGCCTGCGGCGCTGTGGGTGAGATGGTCGCCGATTTGGAACGGGCCGGAAAGCGTCACGCCGTCATTACCGGTGTGGTGGAGGGCGGCGACGATGCTGCACAGGCGGAGATTGAGGACTGGTGTAAAGCCGCTCAGGTGCGCCGCCGGTTCCGGGACACGAACCTGGCCCAGATCGGCCGCCCCTATCCCGGCATGATGGACCTGTATATCGACGAAACGAACCTGTATCACCGGATGTGGCTGTACACCAAGCAGTTCGACTGGGAAAAGATGTGGGCCATTGCCGACAACATCACGGACGAGACTGCCATTCGTGCCAAAGCAGAGGACATTCTGAACACCTTCGACATCGAGGGCGGCGCTACCGTGGAGACCGTCTGGGATATGGCAAAATATGTGGTCGCCTTTGAGCAGTGGGTGAAGGACGAGCAGATCGCCTTTGTGGCTTCCCACTATGACGGCTTCGCCCAGGGCATTGCAGGCAAGCTGGACTCCATGCTGATTCCTGCTTTCTCCATGCTCATCAAGCAGGGGACTGCCTGCGCCGTGGAGGGCGACATCAAGGTCGCCATGGCTATGAGCATCCTCAAGACCATTTCCGGCACCGGCCAGCTCTCCGAAATGTACTCCATTGATTTCGACGAAGATATTTGCATCATCGGCCACTCCGGCTCCGGCGACGCCGATATTTCCCAGGCCCGGAAGCCCACCATGAAGATCGTCCCCGTGTTCCACGGCAAGACCGGCGGTGGGTATCTGACCCAGTTCTATCCGCCTGTTGGCCCCGTGACCTATCTGGGCATTACCCAGGACAAGGACGGCCATTTCAAGTTCGTGGTGGCCGAGGGCGTCAACGAGGAAGGGCCCATCTTCACCTTTGGCGATACCAATATGCGTACCCGCTTCACCTGCGGCGCCCGGGAATTCGTCAACAAATGGAGCGAGGCAGGCCCCACCCATCACATGGCGGCTGCCGTGGGCCGTCACATTGACACCATTTTGAAGGTCGCGAAAATTTTCAATGTTCCTGTAGACGTTATCACCCGGTAAAGGAGAAAAGACAATGAAAGACATTTTGACTGCTTCCTGGATGGTGGAGATGATCCGCACCACCACCAATATGTATAACCACGGTTGGGACGAGCGGAACGGCGGCAACGTGAGCCTGCTGCTCAGCGAGACGGAAGTTGCTGACTATGTAGACACCAACAAGGTCCTGCGGGAGATTCCCACGGGCTTTGCCTGCCCGGAGCTGGACGGAAAGTATTTTCTGGTCACCGGCACCGGCAAGTATTTCAAGAACGTCCAGTATGCTCCGGATGTGAACCTGGGCCTGGTGCGGCTGACGAACGGCGGCGAGACTGCCCAACTGCTCTGGGGCTTCACGGACGGCGGCAAATTTACCTCCGAATTCCCGGCCCACATGATGAGCCATGCGGCACGGCTGAAGGTGGACCCGGAGAATCATGTGGTTATGCACTGCCATCCGGCGAACCTGCTGGCCATGACCTACGTCCACGATCTGGACGAGAAGGCATTTACCCGGACCTTGTGGCAGATGTGCACCGAGTGCATCGTGGTGTTCCCGGACGGTGTGAACGTGCTGCCTTGGATGCTATGCGGCACCAATGAGATCGGTCTGGCCACGGCTGAGAAGATGCAGACTGCCCGTCTCGTTGTTTGGGCCCAGCACGGCATTTACGGCGCTGGCAAGGACCTGGACGAGACCTTCGGCCTGATTGAAACTGCCGAGAAGGCTGCCGAAATATACATGAAAATTGCCCACCTGCCCCTGGTGAACACCATTACCGATGAGCAGATGCACCTGCTGGAAAAGCGCTTCGGTGTGAAGGCAAGAGAAGGCTACCTGATGTAAGAAAATCGCAAAAACGGCCCCCGGTGGTTTCCTACCGGGGGCCTTGCAGATTGTTTTGCTGAAAGGTTTTGCTCGGAAGCCCTTACACCTTCAAAACAAAATGGCTTTTGTGATAATCCAGCAGACCGTCCTTTTTCATTTTCCCCAGTTCCAGGGACAGACCGCTGCGTTCCACGCACAGGTAATCCGCCAGCTGCTGCCGGGAAAAGGGAATGTCCAGTTCGTAGGTCCCCAGTCGCTGGGCCTCGGCGGACAGGTAGGACATGATTTTCGACCGGGTGCTGCGCTGGCCCACATGGGTGAGTTTTTCGCTGAACTGCAGGTTTTTCACGGCCAGTTCCCCCAGAAGGTTGCGGATCATGTGGCTATGGCACGAGCAGGCGGAGGGACACACGGTCAGAATGCGCTCTACGTTCAGGAATAGCACGGTGATTGGCGTATCGGCGACAACACTTACGTTCAGACGGGAACCGGGGGCGCAGGCGTAAGCTGCGGCAAAAGTCTGTCCCGGTCCCGCTTTGGAGAGAATGTTGCGGTTTCCCCAAATGTCCTCTTGAATAACGAGGACTGTCCCCAACAGTACAAGGCCGATGGACGCGGCTGTGTCCCCGGCTTGCAGCACAAATGCTTCCTTGGGGAAGCTTTTTTTCTCGGCTTTCAGGCAGGCGAGCATGGCTGTCAACTCGGTATCTGAGACGCCAGAGAAAAGCGGTGCGGAGCGGATAATGTGTAAAAAATCTTTCATAAGGTTCCCTTTTGCTGAATAATATACTGAATTGTTAACTTTATTATAGTATAATCAGGCCATAAAAGCAAGAAGGAATTGCAAATGGAACGAAAAATGGTTTGCTTTCAGCTTGAGTATCAAAATGCTCAAAGCCGGGTGTGGTCCGCATCAGCAATTCCAGTGCTTGCAGATTACCGGCTGTCGTGCGTTTCATGCTTAAAAACTTCTTTCCTTCGCCGAATCGCCTGTTGATA
>JALEII010000092.1 GCA_022770345.1 Clostridiales bacterium
ATGTCATATGATAGATTTGATATTTTGGAATGGTTCCCGATGGTAAATGCGCCGGAAGGGATCTTTCCAAAAAGAAAAGCATCCATTTTCCGGGACGATCATCTCAGCGCTACCCTTTCGGCAGGCCGGAAGGTCAAGGGGACCGTGACCTTTGAGGTCCCCATCGGTGCAGCCACTGTGGAGGTGGAGTATTTGACGAACTTCTGGACCTCCAACCGGGTGGTGTTTGATGCCACCGTGTCGTAATAGAACGAAAACCTGCCCTTTCCCGGTCAGCCTTCCCGGCTGGCCGGGGAATTTTTTCCTTTCTTTTTCGGAAAAATCCGGGAAAAATATGGCCGGAATGAAAATTCTCCGGTCTGGGGGTAGAAGTACCGGCGGGAATATGCTATAATGTCCCTAAGTATAACCATTTCTGTGAGGTATGACTTATGCTGGAACTGTTGGCTCCCGCCGGGTCCATGGAGGCCCTGCGGGCTGCTGTGGAAAACGGTGCGGACGCCGTTTATTTGGGCTGCGGCAGCTTCAATGCCCGCCAGAGCGCCAAGAATTTTACCGTCCAGACCCTGGCCGAGGCGGTGAAATACTGCCATATCCGTGGTGTGGCGGTCCATCTGACCCTGAACACCCTGGTCTCCGACCGGGAATGCAAGGGCGTGGCCCAGCTGATCGCCCAGGCGGCAGCGTGCAGCGTGGACGCATTTATTGTTCAGGATCTGGGCGTGGTGAGCCTGTGCCGCCGCATTGCCCCCCATATCCCCATCCACGGCTCCACGCAAATGACCATTCATTCCCTGCCGGGGGTGCTGCTGTGCCAGCGGCTGGGGATGCAGCGGGTGGTGCTGAGCCGGGAACTGAACCGGGAGGAAATTCGCTATATCTGCGAAAATTCCCCCATTGAAATTGAAGTATTTGCCCACGGGGCCCTGTGCATGTGCTACTCCGGACAGTGCTATCTCTCCGCCGCCATCGGCGGACGGTCCGGCAACCGGGGCCGCTGCGCCCAGCCCTGCCGCCAGAGCTACGGCTATGGCCGCTGGGAGAACAAGTACCCTCTGAGCCTGAAGGATAACTGTCTGGTGGGGGACCTGGCCAGCCTGGAGGCCATGGGCGTGGCCAGCGTGAAGCTGGAGGGCCGGATGAAGCGGCCGGAGTATGTGGCGGCGGTCACCGGAGTCTACCGGAAGGCCCTGGACACGGGCCGGGTGAGCCGGGAGCAGATGAACGATCTGCACCGGGCCTTTAACCGTCAGGGCTTCACCGACGGCTACTATGCAGGCCGCATCGGACCGGAAATGTTCGGCATCCGGGAGGACACCAAGGAAGATACCGGCTGGATGAAGGACGTGCGCCAGACCTATGAAGCCGTGGAGAACCCCTTGGTGCCGGTGCGGTTCCGGGGCAGCGTGACGAGAAGCGGCCTGTGGCTCAGCGTCACGGATCCGGAGGGCCGGACCTGCCGCCTGACGGGCAAAGTCCCGGAGGAAGCGAGACTGGTGGCCGTGGATGCGGACCAGATCGCCATGCGCCTTTCCAAAACCGGCGGCACGCCTTATGCCTTCGCCGGAGCGCAAATCGAAGTGGAACCGGGCCTCAGCGTCAGCGCAGCGGAGATCAATTCCCTGCGCCGGGACCTGCTGAGTCAGCTGACCGCCCTCCGGGGCCGCAGCGAGCCTCCCCGGCTGGGCCATATCGACAACCCCCGGATTTATCCGGGAGGTCGTGGGACCCCGGCCCTGACCGTCCAGGTCACGGAGCGGGAGCAAGTGACCGAGCGGCTGCTGAAAAACCGACCGGAGGTGCTGTATGTACCGATTCACCTGCTTGCCAAGGACCCGGATTGGTGTGCGGCCTTGGGAAACCGGGTCCGGGAGGTCTGTGCTGTGCTGCCCCGTATCGTCCACGACGGAGAACTGCCCAATCTGAAAAATGCCATGGTGCTGCTGAAAAACGCCGGGGTCCGGAGCGTTCTTGTGGGCAATCTGGGCCTGCTGGCTCCGGCACGGGAGTGCGGCATGGCCATCCGGGGGGACTTCGGACTGAATATTTTCAATTCCCGGAGCATGAATCTTCTGCGGGAGATGGAACTGGCTTCCGCCATGCTGAGCTTTGAAATGACCCTGCCCCAGATGCGGGACATCAGCAAGGCCGTGAACGCAGAGATATTCGCCTACGGGCGGCTGCCGCTGATGGTCACGGAAAACTGTATTATTAAGAACCGCACCGGCCAATGCACCTGCAACCAGGGCCCGGTCCGGCTGACGGACAAGACCGGGGCGGATTTCCCGGTCATCAAGGACGGAGCCTCCTGCCGCAGCGTGCTGCTCAACGGCAAGAAGCTCTATTGGCTGGACCGTCAGGAGGACCTGGACCGGCTGGGGATCTGGGCGGAACGGATGTACTTTACCACCGAGAATCCCAGGGAGGTGGACCAGGTTCTGGCGAACCGGGTCCGCTCGGCACCCTTCGATCCCGGCGCCTGTACCCGTGGGCTTTACCTGCGGGGTCTGGACTAACGAAGGAGGAACCATTATGAATGTGATCTTGGCATCCCAGTCGCCCCGTCGGCGGGAGCTTCTGGGGCTGTTTCGCATCCCGTTTACCGTCCGGGCGGCGGATATTGACGAGACCATGGACCCAAATCTTCCTGCGGAGCAGGAGGTAGCCCGGGTGAGCCGGGCCAAGGCCATGGCTACCCCGGCAAAGGCGGAGGATGTGGTCGTTGCGGCGGATACCATTGTGGTCTGCAACGGAAAAACCTTGGGCAAGCCGAAAAGCAAAGAACAGGCCGTGGAGATGCTGACCATGCTCTCCGGCCGGGACCATCAGGTGATGACCGGGCTCACGGTCCGGAAAGGGGAAGATTGCCGGACAGTCACGGAGATCACCCACCTCCATTTCCGGGAATTGTCCCGGCGGGAGATCCTGGACTATGTGGCTACCGGCGAGCCCATGGACAAGGCCGGGGCCTACGGCATCCAGGGGGGCGCAGCCCTTTTTGTGGAGCGACTTGATGGCGATTATTATAATGTCATGGGCCTGCCGGTGTGCCGGCTCTGGCAGATGCTTGCACAGACGGCACCGGAAGTGCTGGAGGGACGGCTATGAAGCGATTCTTTTCTTCCAAGGTCCGCACGGTGCTGGTGATTGCGGTGGTGCTGGCGGCGGCACTGACAGTGATCGGCAACCTGACCGGCTCTACGCCGCTCGACGGTGTGGTGAAGGGCCTGATGACCCCCATTTCCACGGCGGCCAGCCACCTGAAAAACGGAGCGGCCCAGTTGTACAGCTACCTGTTCCGCTATGAGGCTCTGGCGGCAGAGAACGCCGACCTGAAGGAGCAGCTGGCGCAAATTTCCAACGACGCCCGAAAGCTGGATGCCATGACCCGCGAGAACGCCCGGCTTCGGGCGGCCCTGGAATTGCAGCAGGACCACGAGGATTATAAGCTGGTGGACGCCTATATCATTGACCGGGATTCTCAGGACTGGGCATCTACCTTTACCATCAACCGGGGCAGTGCTGCGGGCATTGCCGAGGGAATGTGCGTGGTTACGGAGAACGGCGAGGTCGTTGGCCTGATCACCAGCGTAGGCAGCAATTACGCCGTGGTGACGACCGTTCTGGACTCCTCTCTGGAAGTCAGCGCAACGATCGCCTCCACCGGCTATAACGGCATGGTCCGGGGCGGCTACACCGTCGGTCTGGACGGTTATCTGCGGATGGACTATCTGCCCACCTCTGCCGTTATCCGCAATCAGGACCAGGTGGTTACCTCCGGCTCCACCGTGTACCCCCGGGATCTGGTGCTGGGGCGCATCATCGACGCCGGTTACGACGACACCGGCGTTGCCAAGTATGCGGTGCTGGAGCCTGCGGTGAACGTTTCCAGTATTGAGCAGGTGTTCGTCATCACCGAGTACGATGCGGGGTAAGGCCATGGCAAAAAAACGCCGTGACCGGGATTTTCGCCCGGATAAACCCCAGGGGTCCCTGCTGGATAAGCTCTATATCACCAAGCAGCAGCGGGAGACTCTGCTGAAGTGGACGCTGTATGGCGTTCTGACCTTGCTGTGCCTGGTCATTCAGGACACGTTTTTGAGCGGGATATGGGTGTTCGGGGCCTCCCCGGACCTGGTGCCCATGGTCATTCTGCTGATTGGCATGATGCAGTCCACCGAGGCCGGGGCCACCTTTGCCCTCTGTGCCGCCCTTTTCTATTATCACGCCGGTTCTGCGCCGGGGGCCTTCGCCGTGGCGGCGCTGCCGCTGCTGGAATTTGCCCTGTCCGCCTTCCGGCAGAGCTATCTGCGGAAAAGCATCGGAGCCACAGTGTTTTCCGCCGCTTCGGCTCTGATTCTGTATGAATTTCTCGTATTTTTCGTGAGCCTGGTTATGGGCAGGACCTATCTGAGCCGCTTCCCGGTGGCCATCCTGACCTGGCTCATGAGTCTTTTGGCGATCCCCGTGCTCTATCCTGTTTGCCGGGCCATCGACCGGATCGGAGGAGAAACATGGAGAGAATAACCCGATTCCGTATTGGTGTTGTGCTGTTGCTGCTGCTGCTGGTTATGGGCTTCTATGCCACGAAGCTCTATCAGCTGCAGGTGGTGGAGACCGGCGGCCAACCCTCGGACAACATGACCACCTTTACGACCCTGACCCGAGTGAAGGCCGCTCGCGGGGACCTGACGGACCGGAACGGCAACGTTCTGGTGGGCAGCCGGGCCAGCTACGACCTGGTCATCAACCATTTCGTGCTGAATAACTCCGATAACCGGAACAACTATATTTATCAGCTTGTTACGCTGGCGAAAAGCATGGGGGTCGCCTGGAACGACCACTTCCCCATGACCGCCGAGGCCCCTTATACCTACACGATCGATTCCTATTCCTCCACCTGGCGGGGATATTTCCAGAAGTACATGGGCGACATGGAGATCGACTCCGACATTTCCGCCCCCCGGCTGCTGGAGCGGCTGCGGAAATATTACCGGCTTCCCGACGACTGGTCCGACGACGAAGCCCGGGCCGTGATCGGCATCCGCTATGAACTGCGGCTTCGGGGCCTGGCAGAGGAGCTGCCCAATTACGTCTTTCTGGAGGATGCCAGCGATGATGTGCGGTCTGCCGTGCTGGAACTGAACGTCCCCGGAATGCAGGTGGAGGCCAGCGTGGAGCGGGAGTATTATACCGAGTACGCTGCCCATATTCTTGGCTACACCGGCAAAATGACCCCGGAACAGTGGGAAACGTATCAGGACAAGGGCTATTCCATGGATGCGGATGTGGGTCAGGCCGGTCTGGAGGAGGCTCTGGAAGAATACCTCCACGGCACCGACGGACAGCGCATCGATGTGGTGACGGTGGACGGCACCATCATCAAATCCTATTACACCGTGGAGCCGAAGGCCGGTGACAACGTGGAGCTGACTATTGACCTGCGGCTGCAAATGGCAGCCGAGGATGCTCTGGCCGAACGGATCGCCGTTCTGAAAGCCAAGGACGAGGGAACCACCGGTCAGGACGTCAAGGGCGCTGCCGCCGTGGCCATTGACACCAACACCGGTGAGGTACTGGCCTGCGCCAGTTATCCCACCTATGACCTGGCGAACTTGTTCGAGAAGTGGGACGAAATTCTGGAAATCCCTGACAATGCCCTCTATAACCGGGCACTGGACGCCACCTATCCCCCCGGCTCCACCTTCAAGCCCGTTTCGGTCATTACTGCCATCGATTCCGGACTCATCACCTCCGGCACAACGATTGAAACGAAGGGTATCTACACCAAATACGCCGACGAGGATTTCGAGCCTGCCTGTCTGATCTACACCTTCTCCGGCGGCAACCACGGCACCATCAACGCCATCCAGGCCCTGCAGTATTCCTGCAACTACTTCTTCTATGAGTTGGGCGACCGGATGACCGACGACCTGGCAGCCATGGACAAGACCGCAAAAGGCATGGGTCTGGGCGAAGTCACCGGCGTGGAGTTACCGGAGTCCGTCGGCCACCGGGCGGGGCCGGCCACCAAAAAACTGCTCTACGGCGACGGAGTGGGCTGGTACAAGGCCGACCAGATCACGGCCGCCATCGGTCAGTCGGATCACGCCTTCACGCCCTTGCAGCTATGCGTCTATGCCACGACCCTGGCCAACCGGGGCACCCGGTACAAGGCTACGTTCCTGAAACGGGTGGTGGCCTCGGACTACAGCGAGCTGGTGCTGGAAAACAGCCCCCAGATCGTGAGCACACTGAAAATTTCCGATGATGCCTACGCCGCCTATATGGAGGGCATGTACCGGGTCTGCAATACCCCGGAAGGCTCCGGCTGGGATGTGTTCAACAATTTCCAGGTGACGGTAGCCGGTAAGACCGGCACCGCCGAGCATGGCGGCGGCACGGGGACCTCCGACAACTCCGCTTTTATCTGCTTCGCGCCCTACGAGAAGCCGGAGATCGCCGTGTCCACCTACTTCGAGCAGGGTGGCTACGGCGGCGATAGCTGCTCCGTGGCGGCAAAAATTCTGACGGCTTACTTCGCTGACAGCGTGGCGGCCATCGAGAACAGCACCACTTATGAAAATTCTCCGAATTAAAGAACTGTTTGTGTAATTTGGACCACCTGCGAACAATTCGCAGGTGGTTTTTGCCGGAAACGAGACTTTGGATCGATGCTCTTGTGCAAATGGAAGGTAAAATAGGAAATTTTGTTTATGGAGCGGTTGACAACCGGTGGAACATTGATTATGATATAAATGTGAAAGGGAAAGCTGGGTTCGTTGAGCCGTCATGCGGGGCGGAGCAGTGGACTCAGTTTTTTATAAGGATCAAAAAAGAGCGCCGGGAGTATCCGCAGAGAAGCGGAAACTCCCGGCGTTGATTTTATTGTTTGCTTGCGCTTTCGGGGGCAGTGGCTTCGCTGGGTGCCACAGTGAATTCGGACGGGATCTCGGTGGGGGCTTCCGTTGGCTCCGTGGGGGCATTCGTTGACTCCTCCGGGGTGGTGGCAGCATCGGTGAGACCGGCATCGGCATCCGGTTCCTCACTGTCGGTGGCTTGTGTGCCGTCCTGGCTGGGAGCGGTGGTATCTGCGGGGAGAGTCGCCGTATCCGTGGGGGCCTTATCTTCGGCTGCGATCCCAATGGTCTCTCCGCTGGCGATGGTCGGGATTTCCGCCTTGGGAATGCCGAAGCTGGCGCCGAATGTCAGGATCACGTGATCGCTGGGGACAAGGGGGAAGGTGAAGTTGTCCGTAAAGGGGGCGGTGGTGCAGGTCTGGCTGCCATCGGTGAAGAACACATAGCCGCTCTGGAATGTGCTGTCCTCTGCACGGGAAAGCATGACGGTATAGGTTTTGATATACCGTGCCTCCCACCGTCCCTCTTTTCTCTTGAAGATATTTTCGCCTTTGCGCATAAAGCAACCTCCATAATTGTTTTCTTGTCCATGTCGGATTTTTTAATTATAGCG
>JALEII010000096.1 GCA_022770345.1 Clostridiales bacterium
GTACTTGTGGACGATGTGGGTGGGATCGTCCGCATACCACTCCAGGTCCAGCGCATACCAGATCACAGCCCCGGAAACGATATGGCAGGCGAAGCGCAGCAGCGTCACCAGCAGGGTCCCCAGCAGCGCCGCCACGATCACATTCGTGGTGTCGTTTTTGGAGAAGCGGATATTCCGGAAGCAGCCGCCCAGGCCCAACAGGGTGAAGGGCAGGATGTAATCCAGCAGACAGCACAGCACGATGCCCATGGGCGTTGGGACCCAGGCCACGTTGTTCAGACCCAGCAGCAGCTGGATAACGGAGTGCACAAAGCCCGCCAGCAGGCCGGTCTTAACGCCCCGGCGCATACTCAGAATGATGATGGGGGCCATGCTCAACAGGGTCACGGAGCCGCCGTAGGGGGCCTCGTAGACCTTCACCATGCTCAGCACCGTTGCCAGCGCTACCATGATGGCGCTCTCTGCCAGAACGTACAGAGAGGTCTTTTTGTTTTGATTTGCCATTTTGCAAACCTCCTGAAAAAAATACCGCATTGCTGCTCCAAAAGGTGCCGCAATGCGATATGACCAGTATCCCACG
This sequence comes from Clostridiales bacterium, assembly GCA_022770345.1. GTDB lineage: Bacteria > Bacillota > Clostridia > Oscillospirales > Oscillospiraceae > Faecousia. Next base: position 581 of record JALEII010000096.1, read on the forward strand.
AGCATCTTTTCCTACGCCGGTGCTGACCGGATCAGGTTCACGGGTCGGAGCGGCGGACGCTCGATCTCAGCCGGCGATTCCCGGCCCCCCGAAGATCAGTTATGCGATTCGGTGCTATTTTAGCATATTCTCCCGGAAAGTCAAGCCATGGTTTCGCCCAGCTTGCGCCCGCCCAGGATGTGGAAATGCAGGTGCGGCACACTCTGGCATGCGTCGGGGCCGCAGTTGGACACCACCCGGTAGCCGTTGGTCAGGCCCTCGGCCCTGGCAATGGCGGGGATGACCTCAAAAATGTGGGCCACAATGGCGCTATTCTCCGGGGTAATATCGGAAACCCCGGACAAATGTTCCTTGGGGATCACGAGAATGTGGGTAGGGGCCTGGGGGGCAATGTCCCGGAAGGCGTATACCTGATCGTCCTCATATACCTTGTTGGAGGGGATTTCCCCGGCAATAATCCTGCAGAACAGACAATCCATCGTTTTTTCCTCCTGAATGGGAATTTTTGGGGGTGAATGATTGGCGCAGCGCCCCCGGCGGGGTGCTGCCTCCCGGCGTGCAGGGGGAGCCTTTGCTCAGAAGGGCAAGGCTCTTACAGCCCGAAGATATGGACAATGCCCAGACTTCCCAAAGCCATGATGGTCCCGGCGAGAATGACCCCCAGGCCCACGGCCAGGGCGGTGCTCTTGATGCCCATATTCAGAAAGGAAGCCCCCAGGGTCCCGGTCCAGGCACCGGTGCCGGGGATGGGAACGCCCACAAAGAGCATCAGCGCCACAAAAAGCCCGAACCGGCCCGTCCTGGCGGTGAGCTTCTGCCCGGCCCGCTCGCCCTTGACCAGGAAAAAGTTGCAAATCTTCCCGATGTATGCCTTCTTCGAGCCCCATATCAAGACTTTTCTTGCAAAGAAGTAGATAAGCGGCACCGGCAGCATATTTCCCAGCACGCACACGATGAGGGACGGAAAATAGTCCAGCCCCATGCCGATGGCAATCGGCACAGCCAGCCGCAGCTCCACCAGCGGGACCATGGACACCAGAAACACGCTCAGGTATTTCCCAATCATAGGTACACACCTTTCAACATTTTCTTCTTAGGATACCATAGCCCCGCCGGAAAAGCAAGCGGCCGACTCTTAATTTTATTGAAATAATTTTATTTGCAGAACGCTTCGGCAGCGGACACGATGTGAGCGGCGTTCAGGCCGTAAGCATCCAGCACTTCCTTTGCCGTGCCGGAGCGGCCGAAGGTATCCTCCACACCGATGCGCTTCACCGGGGTGGGCAGATTCTCGCTGAGCAGGCTGCACACGGCCTCGCCCAGGCCGCCGATGACGCTATGCTCCTCGCAGGTGATGACCTTGCCGCACTTCTTGGCGGCGGACAGTACCAGCTCGTTGTCCAGGGGCTTGATGGTGGCCATATTGATGACCATGGCCTCGATGCCCTCAGCCTTCAACGTCTCGGC